>CABSNX010000048.1 GCA_902479205.1 uncultured Collinsella sp.
GTGCTGGGCTAAAAAGCTGGTAAACGGACTGGACACGGGTTCTCGCATTCTTTCTTAGGTTGCACCGTTGCATTATGCAGACAACATATTGCCACATTGGGGCGTCGAGCGCGGCGGTTGAAGACGATTGAGTCTTGCGGTCGCAAACGCGGCAAGGGGCTCGGCTAGATAAGCCCAAAATGTTCGAGCGCGGTGACGACGCCGTCGTGGTCGAAGCTGTCGGTTACGTAGTCGGCCTTTTCCTTGAGGAAGTCCGGCGCGTTGCCCATGGCGATGCCAACATCGACCGCCTCCATGAGGGCGATGTCATTGCTCGCGTCGCCAATGCCATATACGGTGCCGTGGTCTGGCCCCAGGGCGTCAAGCACGGCCTTGATTCCGGCCCGTTTGGTGCACTCGCGAGGCGAGATTTCTGTGATCTCGAGTTCGAGCTCATTGAGGCAGAGCAGGGGTCCAAGTTCTTCATCTTGGGCGATGCGGTTGGCAAGTGGCGTGGACATAAGAATTTTATAGGCGTTGTAGTGCTCAAGTTGCGTGACGGCGTCGCCCACGGTGCGTGCGTATCCGTACGTCTCGGGAGCATCTGCACTCATGCGCACGACGCGATCGATGCCCTCAAAGCGAATGACCTCGCCCGATTGCTCGAGATAGGGGGCGAGGCGCTGTAGCATGCCAGGGCTTATGGCAACGTTTCGCACGACGCGCCCCTCGAGTTCGGCGTAACCGCCCGCGAGGCACACGACGCCTGCCCACGGCAGTTCGAGCAGCTTGGGATGGATGCAGCTGAGGGTGCGCCCCGTACAGATAAAGGCTTTGTTGCCGTTGGCGACAAACGTGCGAATTGCCTGTGCAACGGTCTCGTTGGGATAGGGGGAAAGATCTCGCTCGCCCTCGGGGAGCTCTTGGGCAAGTTTGGGATCTTGCCAGGCGAGCGTACCGTCGATGTCGAAGAAGCAGACATTGCCATACTTTTTGGCGCCATCGCCGGCATGAAAAGGCGAGGCGGCGAATGCAAAACCCGGTTCGAGTCCCATAATCTGATCAAAGTGTTCTTTGACGCGGGGTACCGAGATGCCGATGATTACCTGAGCGGTCTTGCCGGTGACGATGAGGCCTTTGGCACCCGCTGCGACAAAGGTCGCATTGTCCGCGACGATGGAGGGATCCACGACTTCGACGCGCAGACGCGTGGCGCAGTTGGTTGCGCCCACAATGTTGGAGACGCCGCCCAGAAGCGTCACAACCTGCTCGGCGAGGAGATGATCTTGTGAGGCTTGGTTGCCGGAATCGCCGGTTTTGGATGAGCGCTTTTCGTCAACGTCGTTTCCCGTCAAGCGTGAGAGCGCCGCGTTGCTGGCGATATGGTCCTCGCGTCCCGGGGTTTTAAGGTCAAAGGTCAGGATAAGACCTCGAAAGCTCAGAAAGAAGATGACGCTAAAGATGAGTCCGATTCCGAGTGCCAAAAGGTAGGAGCCGGCATGCGCCCGCATGAGCGGGATAAAGTTGAAGGCAGCCATTTCCATAAAGCCGCCCGAGAAGATGCCAACGACGCCAAAGAAGTTCATAGCCATGGCGAGGCAGGAAGATAGGGCGGCATAGAGCAAAAAGAGCCCGGGATAGGTGAACATAAAGAGAAACTCGAGCGGCTCGGTGACGCCGCAGACCGCCGAAGCGACGATGGCGGGCAGAAGGATGGCCTTGAGGCCAGCGCGGCGTTCGGGCTTGGCGGTGGTGTAGAACGCAACGGCGATGGCAGGAAGGCCAAAGAGCTTGACCCAGCCGGTGGCGGTGAAACCAGCCCAGGGTGCAAGCTCGTTGAGGGGGCGCGTGCTGTGCGACAGGATGGGAAGCAAGTTGGTCCACGTGGCGTAGATACCGTCGTTAATAACTAAATTGTCGTAGTAGATAGGCATGTAGAGCAGGTGGTGCAGCCCCATGGGCTCGAGTGCTCGCTCCAAAAACGCAAAGATACCCACGCCGAGGGGGCCGACGCCCACAAGTGCGTGGCGCAGCGTTTCGGTCGCTGCGTATACGAAGGGCACGATGGCGGCCGAGATGGCGGCAAGGGCGAACACGGCAAAAAAGCTGATGAGGTAGACCAGCGAGGAACCCGAGAAGGTGCCGAGCCAATCGGGAACCTTGGCATCGTAGAAGCGGTCATGGATGGCGACGACGGTTGCCGATACCGCTAGCGGGCCGATAATGCCGGTGTCGAGCGTCTTGATGCCGTCGATGATGGTAATGCCGCTAGCGGGGGTCAAAGACGACGGGTACTTAAGTCCAAGGTTGTCTCCGCTTAGCTTGATGATCTCGCTCAAAAAGAAGCAATAGGCAAAATAAGCCACGAGCGCCTCGAGGCAACAACGTGCCGGTTGCTTTTGGGCAAGGCCGATGGGCAGCGCTACGGCAAAAAGGAGCGGAAGTCGTTTAAAGACCGTCCACGCGCCGCGCTGGATGATAGTCCAAAAGACGTACCAAGGGGTTCCGTATACGGCGAGGTCGCCGACGATATCCGCAGACGTTGCGAGGGCGGAGACGCCGACCATAAGGCCCGATATGGAAAACAACATGGCGGGCGCGAACATTGCCCCGCCAAAGCGTTGGATTTTTTGCAGCATGTTCTGCCTCCCGTATATCGAGGCGCGTTGCGCGTGGTGAAACGTTTAAACAATGGATTCATTGTAGAGGACCAGACGATTGTCGTACCGGCAGTTTTGAGCGAAACCGGTTTGGGCGCGACAGAAACCGTCAACGGTTAAATCCTGTCGCTTTGCCGATAATCGGTTTAAACAACTTTAAGAAATGCTATCCTGCCTAGCCATACATATTCATTAGAGGTGAAGTCATGCCAAAAGCGATATACGAAGGAATCTACCGAGAAATACGCTCGCGCATCATTAATGGGACCTATGCGTTTCAGGAGATGCTGCCAACCGAAGCCGAGCTGACCGCGGAATTTGGCTGCACGCGCAATACCGTCCGCCGCGCTTTGAGCATGCTGGCCGACGGGATGTTTGTGCAGCCCATACACGGCAAGGGCGTGCGCGTTATTTGGCTTAAGGGCGAAACCGACATGTTGGGCGCACTCGAGGAGGTTGAGTCGTTTGGCGAGTTCGCAAAACGCAACAATGCCGTTGCATCGACGGACGTTAAGTCCTTTGAACATTTGATTTGCACCGAGCAGCTCTCTCGTCGCCTGGGCTTTAAGGTGGGCGAGGAGCTGATTCGCGTAGTGCGTGTCCGAAGCCTCAACGGCAATGCGCGCCAAGTGGACCATGGCTATTTTTTGGCGTCGATCGCCAAGGGCCTGACTCCCGAGATCGCGGCAGATTCTATTTACGGCTATCTGGAGCACAAGCGCGGTGTCAAAGTGATGGCGAGCCGTCGTACGGTGAGTGTCGAGCTCGCCAACGATGAGGACTGCAGCTATCTTGACCTCGGTAAATACAACTGCGTTGCCGTCATGGAGAGTCAGTCGTACACCTCGGATGGCATCTTGTTTGAGGTGACGCACACTCGCACACACCCCGAGATCTTCCACTACCGCGTCAACTCCAAGCGATAGCCGACTAGCTCGCAGCCTGACGAGACTCATGCCCTCAAAGCGAAAACGCCCGGTCAAACCGACGATGCATCGGCTTGACCGGGCGTTTTCTCTACATTCGATAACAAATAATTGTTTATACAAAACTTGTCAAGTATCAAGTTGAAATTACCGTTCACCGAAGTTTTTCTACCGCTCTAGTAATACTTGTTCAAACAACTTTCCAAATAGCGTATCGTTCAAATTAGCAAAAGGGGCAAAGTCCCCGAGCCAATCTCCGAAGGCGGCGGCAAAGGGTGCCGCCACGGTGTGAAAGGGTGGATTGTAATGAAGAACGAAATGAGCAGAAGGCAGTTCCTGGGCTTTGCTGGTTCCGCGGCTGCAGTTCTTGGTCTGGGCCTCGTGGGTTGCGGTGGTTCTGCCGGCTCCGGCTCCTCTGCTTCTGGTGACGCTGCCGAGGTCTACTTCCTCCAATTCAAGCCCGAGGTCGACAAGGAGTGGAAGGAGATCGCCAAGGCCTATAAGAAGGAGAAGGGCGTCGAGGTCAAGATCGTGACCGCCGCTTCCAACACCTACGAGGAGAAGCTTAAGTCCGAGATGTCCAAGAGCTCCGCTCCGACCCTGTTCCAGGTCAACGGCCCCACCGGTCTTAAGAACTGGAAGGATTACTGCGCCGACCTGTCCGATACCAAGCTGCGCGGTGAGCTCATTGATGACTCCCTGGCTCTGCAGTCCGACGGCAAGGATTTGTGCATCGACTGGGTTCAGGAGAGCTTCGGCATTATTTACAACAAGCAGCTGCTCGAGAAGGCTGGCTACAAGGCCGAGGACATCAACTCCTTCGACAAGCTGAAGGCTTGTGCCGACGACATCCAGGCCCGCAAGGACGAGCTTGGTGTCGAGGGTGCCTTCACTTCCGCCGGCATGGACGACTCCTCCAGCTGGCGCTACACCACCCACCTTGCCAACATGCCGCTCTACTACGAGTTTGAGAAGGAGCACAACCAGGAGGACGACGAGATCAAGGGTGAGTTCCTCGACAACTACAAGCAGATCTTCGACCTGTACATCACCGACTCCACCTGCGATCCTTCGCAGCTTGCTTCCAAGACCGGCGACGACGCCACCAACGAGTTCGCAACCGGCAAGGCCGTCTTCTACCAGAACGGCTCTTGGGCCTACTCTGACCTCGTCAAGGCCGGCATGACCGACGATCAGATTGGCATGATGCCCATCTACATCGGTGTTGACGGCGAGGAGAACCAGGGCCTGTGCTCCGGCGGCGAGAACTACTGGTGCGTCAGTTCCCAGGCTTCCGAGGATGCCCAGAAGGCCACCGAGGACTTCATGTATTGGTGCGTCACCGCTGACACCCCGACCAGCATCATCGCCGACAAGATGGGTCTGACCGCTCCGTTCAAGAGCGCCAAGGAGACCACCAACGTCTTCTCGCAGCAGGCCGTTGCCATGGCCAAGGACGGCAAGAAGACCGTCGCTTGGGACTTCGTCTACATTCCCTCCGAGGAGTGGAAGAAGAACCTCAAGCAGGCTCTGATTGCCTACGCTGCCGATAACAGCAAGTGGGACGGCGTCAAGAACGCCTTCGTCGATGGCTGGAAGACCGAGAAGGCTGCTTCCGAGTAAGCAGTTGCTGCCCAAGCTATCTGATTAGCGACAGGGGGCGGGCAGACGTAGGTTTGCCCGCCCCCTGCATATTGAAAGGACCCTTTTATGGGCAAAGCACTCAAGCGCTGGTGGCCGCTCTTTATGCTGCCCACGTGCCTGGCGTTTATGATCGGGTTCGTGATTCCCTTTATCCAGGGCTTCTATCTCTCGTTCTGCCAGTTTATTATCATTAGTAACGCGCACTTTGTCGGTATCGAGAACTACGTGCGCGCGCTGTCCGATCCGCAGTTCTCCACATCGTTCTTCTTTACCGTGGCGTTTGCCTTCCTGTCGACGGTGCTCATCAACGTGATCGCCCTGGCCATTGCGCAGGCGCTCACCCGCAAGGCGCTCAAAGGCACCAACATCTTCCGTACGATCTTCTTTATGCCTAACCTGATCGGCGGCATCGTGCTGGGCTACATTTGGCAGATTCTGATCAACTGCCTGCTTTCCAACGTGGGCGCCCAGCTCATCGCCCTTAACTCTGCTGCTGGCTTCTGGGGCCTTATCATCCTGACCCTGTGGCAGCAGGTCGGCTACATGATGATCATCTACATCGCTGGTCTGCAGTCCATTCCGTCCGACTACATCGAGGCCGCCAAGGTCGACGGTGCCACGGCATGGCAGACGTTTTGGAAGGTTAAGATCCCTAACCTGATGCCGACCATCACCATCTGCCTGTTCCTGTCCATCACCAACGGCTTTAAGCTGTTCGACCAGAACCTCGCCCTTACCGGCGGCGCCCCCGCGCACTCCACCGAGATGCTCGCCCTGAACATCTACAACACGTTCTATTCGCGTGCCGGTATTGCATGGCAGGGCATCGGTCAGGCCAAGGCGGTTATCTTCTGCATCCTGGTCGTAGCCATCTCCATGATTCAGCTTAAGGCCACGAGGTCCAAGGAGGTGCAGCAGTAATGAAACGCGATAAGGTTATCAACCGCGCGCTCTCGATTTTCTTTACGATCCTGTCGCTCGCGTGGATCTACCCCGTGTTTATGATTGCGCTTAATTCTTTTAAGAAAGCGACCGCAATCAGCACCACCACGGCGTTCGATCTGCTCACGCCCGAGACGTTCAACGGCCTTGCAAACTACGCGCACGCCCTTAACGAGCAGGGCTTTGCCTCGGCATTTATGTACTCGCTCATCATCACGGTCACGTCGGTCGTACTGATCTTGGTGTGCTGCTCCATGTGCGCTTGGTACGTGGTGCGCGTCAACAGCAAGATCTCGAACTTCTTCTATTACCTGTTCGTGTTCTCGATGGTCGTGCCCTTCCAGATGCTCATGTTCACGCTGTCCAATTTGGCGGACCGCATCGGCTTCAACACGCCGTTCAACATCTGCTTTATCTACCTCGGCTTTGGCGCGGGCCTGGCGGTCTTTATGTTCGCCGGCTTTGTAAAGAACATCCCACTCGAGATCGAGGAGGCGGCCATGATCGACGGCTGCAACCCGGTCCAGGTGTTCTTTAAGATCGTCCTTCCCATCATGAAGCCCACCTATCTTTCGGTCGGCATCCTCGAGACCATGTGGGTCTGGAACGACTATCTGCTGCCCTACCTTACGCTCGACTCCACCAAGTACAAGACCATTCCTATCTTGATCCAGTACTTCCGCGGCGGCTACGGCCACGTCGAGCTCGGCCCCATGATGGCCTGCATCATGATGGTCGTTATCCCCATCGTCATCATGTACATCCTCTGCCAGAAGTACATCATCGACGGCGTGGTGGCAGGTGCCGTCAAGGGCTGATGCCGTAACTGTTTTGCAAGTTTCTGCGGCGCCCTCAACATGGTGCCGCATATCGAAAGGTAAAGACATGGCCGAGATCGTTCTCAAACATGTTCAGAAGGTGTATCCCAACACCGAGTCCAAAAAGAAGGGCTTCTTTGGCAAAAAGAAGAAGACTGAGGAGAAGAAGCACAACCTCAAGGTTACCGAGGATGGCGTGCTCGCTGTTGAGGACTTTAACCTCACCGTTCACGACCAGGAGTTCGTCGTCCTCGTTGGCCCGTCTGGCTGCGGTAAGTCCACGACGATGCGCATGGTTGCTGGCCTGGAGGACATCACCTCGGGTGACGTGTTCATCGACGGCAAGCGCGTCAACGACGTCGCTCCCAAGGACCGCGACATCGCCATGGTGTTCCAGAGCTACGCTCTGTACCCCAACATGACGGTGTACGAGAACATGGCGTTTACGCTTGAGCTCAAGAAGGTCCCCAAAGACGAGATCGACCGCAAGGTTCGCTCCGCTGCCGAGATCCTGGGTATTACCGAGTACCTCGACCGTAAGCCTAAGGCGCTTTCGGGCGGCCAGCGTCAGCGCGTCGCCATCGGCCGCGCCATCGTGCGTGACCCCAAGGTCTTCCTGATGGACGAGCCGCTGTCCAACCTGGACGCCAAGCTTCGTAACCAGATGCGTGCCGAGCTCATCAAGCTGCGTCACGAGATCAAGGGCACCTTCATCTACGTTACCCACGACCAGACCGAGGCCATGACCCTCGGCGACCGTATCGTGGTCATGAAGGATGGCGTTGTCCAGCAGATCGCCACGCCGCAGGAGGTCTTCAACCACCCCGCGAACATCTTCGTTGCCGGCTTTATCGGCGTGCCACAGATGAACTTCTTCGATGCCCAGCTGGTGCGCTCGGGCAACGGCTTCACCGTCAAGACCGAGGATATGAACGTGGCGCTCGCCCCCGAGACCTGCTCTCAGCTTGCTCTCAACTGGGACGGCGGCGACGTGAAGGAGATTACGGCCGGCGTGCGCCCCGAGCAGATTCTGCTTGCCGACAAGGGCGAGGAGGGTGCGCTCCAGGGTACCGTCGAGGTGACCGAGCTCATGGGTTCGACCGAGCATGTCCACGTGACCGCTCCCGATGGCCAGTTCGTCCTGATCATTCCCGTTGTCGACCTTGAGGCCAAGGGTGCGCTCAAGGCGGGCAACTCCATCTGGTTCAAGTTCGAGAAGAACGCGACCCATCTCTTCGATAAGGTGTCTGGCAAGAACCTTATCTAGGCCCGATCCAATCAGGCCCTCCTTTTGGGCGACTGCGGCTTTGCCATCCTTTTGCCGTGGTCACATATAAGGCTCCCCTTCCGTCCACTGGGCGAGAGGGGAGCCTTTCTTTATGACGGGGTTGTCTGGCCGGTCGTTTGTCTTGATCTGTAACAGGAGGAGGGCCAAATTGGGTCTAGATGTTACAGATTGAGACAGCATCGAGTTGCCTATCCTTTCATCTCGATCTGTAACACGGGAGGCTGATTTCGGCAGCTACCTGTTACAGAACGAGATTGTTTTAGCCGACTTATCCATTTGTCTCGATTTGTAACAGTAAGGGCGGATTTCAGACGTTAGATGTTACAGATTGAGATAAACCCTAGGGAAAGGACCGGTTTGTCTTGATCTGTAACAGGTAGGACCGTTTTGGCCGAGTAGGTGTTACTGATTGAGACGATTTGGTCGAGGCGGGCCACGGGCAACACGCGGGCAAAAAAGCGGAGCCGCGTTGCCGCGACTCCGCTTTCAAGAGGATGGGTAAAGGAAACGAAATTAGCTCAGGTGCCAAATCTCGTCGTTGTACTGGGAGATCGTGCGGTCAGACGAGAAGGCGCCGGCGTTGGCGATGTTGATCAGCGCCTTGCGCATCCAGGCGTCCTGGTCCTCGTAGCCGGCTAGCACACGCTCCTTGGTCTGGATGTACTCCTCAATGTCGAGCAGGGCCATAAACCAGTCCTTGCCCTTGATGTCGTCGTGCAGGCGCTGCAGACGCTCGGCGTTGCCGGTCGCCATAAAGGCAGGGTTGGTGATGAAGTCCACCAGCAGCTTGATACCGGGCTTGCGGTAGAGTGCGCCGGCGTTATAGCTGCCGTCGGCGTAGAGCTGCTCGACCTGCTTGGATGAGGCACCAAAGGTATAGATGTTCTCGTCGCCCACGAGCTCGGCAATCTCCACGTTGGCACCGTCAAGCGTGCACAGGGTCAAAGCACCGTTGAGCATGAACTTCATGTTGGAGGTGCCGCTCGCCTCCTTGGAGGCCAAGCTGATCTGCTCGGAGATATCGGCGGCGGGGATCACACGCTCAGCAGCGGTGACGTTGTAGTTCTCGATCATGACAACCTGCAGGTAGGGGGCCACATCGGGGTCGTTGGCGATCCACTGCGACAGCGTCAGAATCAGATGGATGATGTCCTGGGCGATGGTGTAGGCAGGTGCTGCCTTGCCGCCAAAGATGATGGTGACGGGATGCTTAGGTCTGTTGCCGTTCTTGATGTCGAGATACTTCCAGATGATGTAGAGCGCGAGCATCTGCTGGCGCTTGTACTCGTGGATGCGCTTGACCTGGACGTCGATGATGGCGTTGGAGGGAATGGTCACGCCCTGCTCGAGCGCCATGAACTGGCGCATGATGGTCTTGGCCTCGGCCTTGGTGGCGGCCAGGCGCTCAAGAACATCCTTGTCGTTAGCGAATTCGGCGAGCTTGCTCAGGTCGCCGGTGCTGCGCCAATCGGTGCCGATCACATCATCGAGTAGGCTGGCAAGCGCGGGGTTGGCTCCCTGGATCCAGCGGCGGAAGGTGATGCCGTTGGTCTTGTTGGAGAACTTCTCGGGGTAGATTTCGTAGAACGGGTGAAGCTCGGTGTCCTCCAGAATCTTGGTGTGAAGCGCGGCGACGCCGTTGATGGAGAAGCCAAAGTGAATGTCCATGTGGGCCATGTGGACGGTATCGTGCTCGTCGATGATGGCAACGCGCGGGTCGTCGTGCTCGGCCTTGGCAACCTCGTCGAGCTTGACGATGATGTCGGCGATGGCGGGCGAGACCTTCTGCAGGCTGGCGAGCGGCCACTTCTCGAGCGCCTCGGCAAGGATCGTGTGGTTGGTGTAGGCGACCATGGAGCGCACGATGGTCACGGCCTCGTCAAACTCGATGTCGTGCTCGGTGGTGAGCAGGCGGATGAGCTCGGGAATGACCATGGTGGGGTGCGTGTCGTTGATCTGGACCACGGCGTAGTCGGCCAGATCGTGTAGGTTGCTGCCGCGCTCGACGGCCTCGTCGATCAGGAGCTGGGCGGCGTTGCTCACCATGAAGTACTCCTGGTAGATGCGGAGCAGACGGCCCTGCTCATCGGAATCATCCGGATAGAGGAACAAGGTGAGGTTCTTGGCGATCTTCGTCTTGTCGAAGTCGATGGAGCTGCCGGGGACCAGGCCGTCGTCGACACTTGCCAGGTCGAACAGACGCAGGCGGTTCTTGGTGGGCTGACCGTAACCGGGCACATCGATGTTGACGAGCTTGGAGGTGACGGCAAAATCGCCAAACTCGACGGTGTAGGAGCGGTCGTCATCGATCAGGATGTCCTGCTCGCTAAGCCACTCGTCGGGGACGGCCTTTTGCTGGTTGTCGGCAAAGCGCTGACGGAACAGGCCGTAATGGTAATTGAGGCCCACGCCGTCGCCGGTCAGGCCCAACGTGGCGATGGAATCCAGGAAGCACGCGGCCAGACGGCCCAGACCGCCGTTGCCCAGCGAGGGCTCGACCTCAAACTCCTCAATCTTGTTGAGGTCGTGGCCGGCAGCGGTGAGCTGGTCTTTAACCTCGGCATAGATGCCAAGGTCGATCATGTTGTTGATCAGCAGTTTGCCAATCAAAAACTCAGCAGAGATGTAGTAGAGCTTTTTCTTGCCATTGTTGAGCGGGCAGGCGGCGGAGCGCTCCTGCACGAGCTTGACCAGCAGTTTGTAAATACGGCGGTCATCGAGTTGCTCGAGCGAAGTTCCAAAGGACTGCTCGGCAAGATCCGCAAGATCGATACGGGGCATGTTTCCTCCTGTGGTGAGTTGTCTACATGTCAGTAATTCAAAAGAAGCCCGCGCGAGGGGATTGGGGTGGCCTCGCGCGGGAAAAGCGGTCGCGTCCGCACGGTGGGGTGGCTGTC
>CABSNX010000049.1 GCA_902479205.1 uncultured Collinsella sp.
GAGCGCGGAAGAACGCCGTGATGAACTTGGCGGAGCCATCGGGCTCGTCGCCGCCCGAGAAGCCGCCGGGGATCATGACGATCTGGCTTGCACGGATGCGGCGGGCAAGCTCGTGGGTGCTCTCGGCGACGGCCTCGGGCGTGAGGTTGTTGATCACGAAGGTGTCGGCCTCGGCGCCGGCGGCGCGGAAAGCGCGGGCGCTGTCGTACTCGCAGTTGTTGCCGGGGAACACGGGGATGATCACGCGCGGGCGGGCGATCTTGGCGCCGCCGTACACGTGGATATCCTTGGCGCGGAAGTCGATGGTCTCGACCTCGGGGGTCTCGCCGGCGCTGCGGTAGGCGAAGACGCCCTCGATGCCGCTCTCCCAGGCCTCCTGGAGCTCGGCGAGCTCGATGACCTCGGAGCCGGTGTCGATGACATAGCCCTCGACGGTGGTACCCAGGGGCTCGACGACAACGCCGTCGGCGACCTTGGGCAGCTCGGCGTCCTCGGCGAGCTCGACGATAAAGCTGCCATAGAGCGGGGTGAAGAGGCTCTCCACGTCCACGTCCTCGGCAAGCTCGATACCGATCTGGTTGCCGACGCACATCTTAAAGAGGCTCTCGGCGCCGCAGCCGTAGCCGGGCGTGGAGACGGCCAGGGCGTCGCCGGTGGCGGTGAGTGCCTCGACGGCGTCAAATGCGGCGAGCAGCTGCTGGGCATCGGGACGGTAGTCCTCGCCATAGGTGGCGGGGGCGATACGGACGACGCGATGCGTGAGACCCTTGAACTCGGGGGAGACGGCGCGGGCCGCCTTGCCCACGGCGACAGCGAAGCTGATGAGGGTCGGCGGAACGTTGAGCTCGCCGGCCTCGTCCTCAAACGAGCCACTCATGGAGTCCTTGCCGCCGATGGCGCCGGCACCCAGGTCGACTTGGGCCATAAGGGCGCCTAGGACGGCTGCCATGGGCTTGCCCCAGCGCTCGGCCTCGGTGCGCAGACGCTCGAAGTACTCCTGGAAGGAGAGGTAGGCGCGCTTGTGCTCAAAGCCTGCGGCCACGAGCTTGGCGATGGACTCGACCACGGACAGGTAGGCGCCCGCAAACTGGTCGGCCTCCATCAGATAGGGGTTAAAGCCCCATGCCATAGCGCTCGCCGTGGTGGTCTCACCGTCCACGGGGAACTTAGCGACCATGGCAGAGCTCGGAGTGAGCTGCGTCTTGCCGCCAAAGGGCATGAGCACGGTCGCGGCGCCGATGGTGGAGTCAAAGCGCTCGGAAAGACCCTTGTTGGAGGCGACGTTGAGGTCGGTGACGAGCGAGGTCATGCGCTCGGCAAGCGTGGTGCCGGCCCAGCTGGGCTGCCACACGCTGCGGGCGCAGACGTGGGCGACCTGGTGCTTGGGCGCACCGTTGGAGTTGAGGAACTCGCGGGACAGATCGACGATGGCGACGCCATTCCATGCCATGCGCATGCGCGGCTCGGCGGTAACCTCGGCGATGACGGTTGCCTCCAGGTTCTCCTCGGCGGCGTAGCCCATGAACTCCTCGACGTCACCGTCGGCGACGGCGCAGGCCATGCGCTCCTGGGACTCAGAGATAGCGAGCTCGGTGCCGTCCAAGCCGTCGTACTTCTTGGTCACGGTATCAAGGTCGACATACAGGCCATCGGCAAGCTCGCCAACGGCGACCGAGACGCCGCCGGCGCCAAAGTCGTTGCAGCGCTTGATCAGACGGCAGGCATCGCCGCGGCGGAACAGACGCTGCAGCTTGCGCTCGACTGGGGCGTTGCCCTTCTGGACTTCGGCACCCGAGGTCTCGATTGACTCGGTGTTCTGGGTCTTGGAGGAGCCGGTGGCGCCACCGATGCCGTCACGGCCGGTGCGGCCACCCAGCAGGATGATCTTGTCGGTGGGGGCGGGGCACTCGCGACGAACGTGGTTTGCCGGGGTAGCGCCCACGACGGCGCCAACCTCCATGCGCTTGGCCACGTAACCGGGGTGATAGAGCTCGTTGACCTGGCCGGTGGCAAGACCGATCTGGTTGCCGTAGCTGGAGTAGCCGGCGGCAGCAGTGGTCACGAGTTTGCGCTGCGGCAGCTTGCCCTCGAGCGTCTCGGAAACCGGGACGGTGGGGTCGCCGGCGCCGGTGACGCGCATGGCTTGGTACACATAGCTGCGGCCCGAGAGCGGGTCGCGGATGGCGCCGCCCACGCAGGTGGCGGCACCGCCGAAGGGCTCGATCTCGGTCGGGTGGTTATGGGTCTCGTTCTTAAAGAGGAACAGCCAGTCCTGGTCCTCGCCATCGACATCGACCTTTACCTTGACGGTGCAGGCGTTGATCTCCTCGGACTCATCGACATCGGTCATGACGCCGGTCTTCTTGAGGTACTTGGCGCCGATGGTGCCCATGTCCATGAGGCAGACGGGCTTGGCGTCGCGGCCGAGCTCGTGGCGCATCTCCATGTAGCGGTCGAAGGCCTGCTGCACCACGGCGTCATCGATCGTCACGTCATCCAGGACGGTGCCGAAGGTGGTGTGGCGGCAGTGGTCGGACCAGTAGGTGTCGATCACGCGGATCTCGGTGATGGTGGGGTCGCGGTCCTCATCGCGGAAGTACTGCTGACAGAAGGCGATGTCCGCCTCGTCCATGGCAAGGCCGCGATCGGCGATAAAGGCGGCAAGGCCGGCCTCGTCGAGCTCGCGGAAGCCGTCGAGCACCTCGACGGGCTGGGGCTCGGGGGTCTCCATGTACAGTGTCTCGGGCAGGTCGAGCGAGGCGATGCGCGCCTCGACGGGGTTCACCACGTAGTGCTTGATGGCCTCGATGGCGGCTTCGTCCAGAGCGCCCGAGATCATATAGACCTTGGCGGAGCGCACGGCAGGGCGCTCACCCTGGCTGATGAGCTGCACGCACTCGCTGGCGGAGTCGGCGCGCTGGTCAAACTGGCCAGGCAGGAATTCGACGGCAAAGACGGCGCCATCGCTTGCGGGGAGCTCGTCGTAGGTCACATCGACCTGGGGCTCGCTAAAGACGGTCGGCACGCAGGAGCGGAAAAGCTCCTCGTCGATGCCCTCGACGTCGTAGCGGTTGATGATCCTCAGGGCCTCGATGCCCTTGATGCCGAGAATCTCGGTCAGCTCGCCCTTGAGCTGCTGAGCCTCGACGTCGAACCCGGGTTTCTTCTCCACGTAAATACGAGAGACCATTGGTTCCTGCCTTCCTGATCGGTTGGGCGTACGGTACGGTATGCGGCAGCGGTCGGTTTGCGGGGTCTGCCCTGCGGTCGCCTTGAGCCACATGTTTGTAAACCTCACTATGATACGACAGCTCGCGGCGCGTTGAGGACGGCGAGGGTGCTACAGTGATGCGCAAACAAGAGAAAGGCATCACATGGCATTCGTTTCACTCGCCATCATCGCGCTCGTGGCCTTTGCAAGCCCCTTCATCGCCTCGGCGATTCCCGGAAAGCCCGTTCCCGAAACGGTCTTTTTGCTCGTGTTCGGCGCAGTGCTGGGACCCCATATGCTCGGCGTCATCCATGTAGATGCCGAGGTCTCGCTCGTGTCAGAGCTCGGTCTGGCATTTTTGTTCCTGCTTGCCGGCTTTGAGATCGATCCCAAGAACATCACGGGCATCGAGGGCCGCTACGGTATGGCCACGTGGGCTGTCACATTTTGTATCGCCTGGCTTGCCGTGCGCTTTACCCCGTGGTTCTCGGTCAGCCATTTCGACGGTATCGCCGTGACGCTCGCCTTGACCTCGACGGCGCTTGGGGCGCTCATGCCCATCTTGCGCGAGCGGTTGCTTGCCGGAACGCGCGTCGGTGATTCGATTCTTGCCTATGGTACGTGGGGCGAGCTCGGCCCCGTGCTCGCCATGTCGGTACTGCTGTCTGCCCGTACGGGCATCGAGACGCTGCTGATCTTGGGCTTATTTGCCGCCGTGTGCGTGCTGCTTGCCGTGGTCCCCAGCCGCTCCAAACGCGTCGGCAGCCGCTTCTTTGCGTTTGTCGAGGAGCGCGCCGATACCACGTCGCAGACGTTCGTACGCCTGACAGTGCTTATTTTGGTCACGCTCGTGGCGTTCTCGGCCATCTTTAGCCTCGATATCGTATTGGGCGCTTTTGCCGCCGGCTTTGTCCTGCGCTATATCATCCCCGAGGGCAACCATACGCTTGAGACCAAGCTCGACGGCCTGGCCTACGGCTTTTTGATCCCGGTGTTCTTTACCGTGTCGGGCGCTAAGATCGACCTGACGGCCGTGGTGTCGCGCCCCGGGCTGCTCGTGGGCTTTATCTTGGCGCTGCTGATCATTCGTGCCGTGCCCATTCTCATCTCTATGAGCATTTGCCCCGTGACGCGCGATGTGTCGGCGTATGGCCGCATTACCGTGGCGCTCTACTGCACCACGGCGCTGCCGATCATCGTTGCCGTAACGAGCGTGGCCGTCAACGCGGGCGCGCTGTCGCAAGATATTGCGTCGGTCATGGTTGCCGCCGGTGCCATCACAGTGTTCTTGATGCCATTGCTCGCGCAGCTCTTCTACCGCGTGGTCGACGCCGCGCCGGTCGCCGCCGTGGCAGAGGTTGCCGAGCATCCATCCGATGCACTTGACATCCTGCGCGCCCATCACGATTTGGCGAGCCTGCTCGCACGCGAGCACGAGCTGCTGACCTCGCATGGCCATGGTCGCGTATTCGAGGGCCTGCCTACGCTCGATACGATTGCCGAGCGTCTTTCCGCCGAGGCGGCGAGCGGCCACATCGATGCCCGCATCGTGGACGCGGCGCGTCTTCTTGCCGATAAGACCTATGGTGATGAGGTTGACCCGTCCGAGCTGACTCCGCGTGAGCGCCGCCGCCTTGAGCGCGCCAAGCTCGCCGTACACGAATACCGCCGCCGCATGCTGGAGCTCTACGCGCGCGATGAAGCCCAGGACGACGACGGCAAGTAGCAAGGAATGTCGGGATACGGGTTCCGTCCAAATAATAGAAGGCGCGCTGCCTGCGGTTGATGCGGACAGCGCGCCTTTTGCGTTGAACTCTGTTGAGGTTCGAAGCCGAAACTTTCGACCTTTAGGAGCGGGCTGCCCCGTCGACGGGGAGGATGGCGCCCGTGACATAGGAGGACATGTCGCTCGCAAGGAAAATGAAGGCGTTGGCAACGTCCTCGGGCTCGCCCATGCGACCGAGCGGAATAGTGGCGATGATGGGCTTGATGACCTCTTCGGGCAGGTTGGCGACCATATCGGTCTTGGTTACGCCTGGGGCAACGGCGTTGACGCGAATGCCCATGGGGGCGAGCTCGCGCGAGAGCGACTGGACCATGCCGTTGACGGCAAACTTAGACGTGGGGTAGCCGACGCCAGAGGGCTGGCCGTACTTGGCGACCATCGAGCTTGTGGTAGTGATGGTGCCGCCGTGGCCGGCCTCGGTCATGATCTTGGCGGCAGCCTGGTGACCGTTAAAGACGGCGACGACGTTGAGGTCCATAACTTTGGCGAACTCCTCGGCTGTATAGTCCAAAAGGGGTGAGCGCTGGGAGATTCCGGCGTTGTTGACGACCGTATCGAGACCGCCCATATCGGCTGCAGCCTGGGTAAAGGCCTCGGTCACGGCTTCGAGTGAGGTGAGGTCGCAGGAGCGACCCCAGACCTTGGCGTCGGGATAGACGGCTGTCAGCTTCTCAACGGCCGCATCGGCGGTCTCCTGACGCGAGCCAAAGACGGTGACGGTGGCACCCTCCTCGATAAAGCGGCAGGCGATGGCATAGCCGATACCGCGCGTGCCTCCGGTGATGATTGCTTTCTTGCCCTCGAGCAACATGGTGCCTCCATTCTTCGGGGGTGGACGTACGCAGCACAGGATAGCGGCGGACAAAAGCAAACATGTCTGCTTATCGGTGAGCGGTATCCCTGGTTGACACCGAACGGTCAAATTGTTCAAACGCGGATCGCGTCAATGCGCCCCGAGCGTGCAAATAAAAGGGCTCCCGTCCAAGACCAGACGGGAGCCCTTCGAGCAAATGCGTTGTGGGGTGTAAACCGAACTAGTTGGCCATGACGCCTTCGGTCCAGGCCTCGACGTCCTCGATGCGCAGGACGTTGGCGACCTCGGCCACGCAGTCGACGCTGGCAAGCTCCGCGGCGGCAGCCTGGACGTCCTTCTCGAGCGCGCGGTGCGTCAGGAAGATGACCGAGCAGGCATCGCTGACACCCGACTTGCCGTCCTCGACTTGGTTGATGAGCGAGATCGAAATGTTGTGCTTGGCAAAGATGTCGACCGTCTCGGACAGGGCGCCCACGCGGTCGGCGACCTTCAGGCGCACATAGTACTTGGTCTGGAGCTCGTCCATGGGCTTAAAGGCGAGGTTGTGACCATAGGGCTCAATCTCGGGCAGCGGAGCCACGCCCCGGCTGATCTGCTCGGAGAGCGACAGGATATCGCCCACGACGGCGCTCGCGGTGGGGAAGGAGCCTGCGCCGGCACCGTAGAACATGGTCTCGCCCACGGCGTCGCCCACTACGTAAACAGCGTTCATGGCGCCGTTGACCTTGGCAAGCATGTGGTCTGCCGGGATGAGCGTGGGATGCACGCGAACATCGACGCCGGCGTCGGTGTTGCGGGCGATGCCGAGCAGCTTAATGGTGTAGCCGAGCTCGCGGGCCTGGGCGATGTCCTCGGCGCCGATGGTGCGGATACCCTGCTGGTACACATCATCGGTGGTCACGCGGGTGCCAAAGCCGATGGAGGCGAGGATCGCCGTCTTGCTGGCGGCATCGAAGCCGTCGACGTCGGCGGACGGGTCGGCCTCGGCATAGCCCTTGGCCTGTGCATCGGCGAGCACGTCGGCGTAATCGGCGCCCTCGGCGTCCATGCGCGACAGGATGTAGTTGGTGGTGCCGTTGAGGATGCCGGCGATGGTCAGGATCTTGTTGCCCACCAGATCGTGCTCAAGCGTGCTCACGATGGGGATGCCGCCGCCGCAGCTGGCCTCGCACTTAATCTGCACGCCGCACGCGCGTGCCTTCTTGGCAAGCGTCTCGACGTGACGGCCCAGCAGGGCCTTGTTGGCAGAGACGACGTGCTTGCCGTGCTCAAAGGCAGTGGTGAAGATCTCGGTTGCGGGATGCTCGCCGCCGATCAGCTCGACGACGATGTCGACGGCGGGGTCGGTGACGACATCGTGCCAGTCGCTCGTAAAGGCCTCGCGCTCAATGCCTGCTGCCTCGGCCTGCTCCCAGGCAAGCGCGCAGGCGCGGGTCAGCTTAAGGTCGATGCCGTAGGCTGCCAGGTACTCATCGTGGTGGCTCTTGATCAGACGGGCCACGCCGCCGCCGACGGTTCCCAGACCGATCAGACCGACGTTCACGGTGCGCAGGGGTTCGCTCATAGATAGCTCCTTCGTGCATCTTATGGATGGATAAATCGCTTAAAGGTTGAGTGCATTCTAGCGTGAACCGAGGACGCGTGCTCGCCAGGCAACAGGAGTCGCACAAAACGGCACCCCCGAAACGCTGCGGAAACATTGGAAACATGCTCGCTACAAACGGAACTCCGTAACAAACTGTCAACGTTTGCGCCATAAGGTTTGCCCCGTGCGACTGGGGCATGCAGGCGCTCGTCGACTCCGTTACCACTGGTGCCGCCGTCGCCGTCTCGGCCGAGATCGCCGATGCCTTTGCCGAGCAGGCCAAGGAATCCAAGCTCGACATCGTCGATACCGAGACCTTTAAGGACGACTCCTCCACGAGCTTTATCAACCAGCCGACCAAGGCCATGCGCAAGATCAAGATCGAGGGCCTGACGGGTGAGCTGACGTGGAATGACGAGGGCCAGGTCGAAAAGCCCGCTACGGCCTATGTGATCCAGGACGGCAAGTACATCGCCGCCTAAGCGCGCATAAAGCGCGACCGGTGAGGCTGTTTTATTCAGGGCGGGGACGCTTGTAACAGAACGGAAACATTGCTTTTACACAATAAAGTGGCTTTACTGCATAAAGTAATAGAAATACGCAGAAATATGGATAAATGAACAAATCCAAAGAAAAGTCGAAATAACCGCCACTTTTCCTAACTAAAGCGTCTACTATTTTGCGAACGCCGAACACGGCGAAGGATGGCCTGTCGGGTAACCAAAACCCGACGAGATTTGAGAGGAGAGCCGCATGTCGAGCCTCACCGGTAAGTCATTGAACCCTGTTATGAATCGCAGGAGCGTTATCGCGAGCGCAGCAGGTCTGGGGGCGATGTCCATTCTAGCCGGTTGCTCCTCCAACGGCGGCGACAGCGGTTCCGCTTCGGGCGACGCTTCGTTTAAGATCGGCACTATCGGCCCGCTGACCGGTGCCAACGCGTCCTACGGCAAGTCCGTTACCCAGGGCGTCGAGCTTGGCTGCAAGGATTTCTCGACCAAGGAGCTGCCGCTTGCCAGCAAGGCCGAGGATGACCAGGCCGATGGCGAGAAGGCCGTCAACGCCTTCAACACCCTGCTCGACTGGGGCATGCAGGCCCTCGTCGGTCCGACCACCACGGGTGCGTCGGTTGCCGTTGCCGCAGAGTGTGGTAACGACCCCAAGACGTTCATGATCACCCCGTCCGCGTCCTCCGAGGACGTCACCGACGGCAAGGATTGCGTCTTCCAGGTTTGCTTTACCGACCCCAACCAGGGCGTCAACGCTGCCAAGTTCCTGGCGCAGAAGTATGCGGACGAGAAGTTCGTGCTGTTCTATAACTCCGGCGACGCCTATTCTTCGGGCATCGCAGATTCCTTTAAGGCCCAGGCCGCTGAGTCCAAGCTCGAGGTTGTTGACGAGGAGACCTTTAAGGACGACTCCGCCACGAGCTTTACCAACCAGCTCACCAAGGCCAAGCAGGCCGGCGCCACCATGATCTTTGCGCCGATCTACTACACGCCGGCGTCCGTCCTGCTCAAGAACGCCAAGGACATGGGCTACGACGTCAAGATGATGGGCTGCGACGGCATGGACGGCATCCTGGGCGTTGAGGGCTTCGACACCTCTCTTGCCGAGGGTCTGCTGCTCATGACCCCGTTCTCCGCCGACGACGAGAAGAACGCCGACTTCGTCAACGCCTACAAGGATAAGTACGGCGATACCCCCGACCAGTTTGCCGCCGACGCCTACGACGGCGTGCACGCGGTAGCCGAGGCCCTCAAGGAGGCCGGTCTTGGTGTCGACGCCGATCCGACCGAGGCCGCCGAGAAGCTGTCCAAGGCTATGCTCAAGATTACCGTTGATGGTCTGACCGGCAAGCTCACCTGGAACGATAAGGGCCAGGTCCAGAAGGAGCCCACGGCGTACGTCATCACCGACGGCAAGTACGTACAGGCCTAATAGGCCGCCTTACATAGAGCGGTTTTGATCCCAAGCAGGGGAGGTTTTGGCCTTCCCTGCTTGCTTGGTATCTAGGGACGATGTAACGTCCCTGTTTCATACATCAACTGGAAACCTATTCGAAAGGGGGATGTGGAACATGACGGTCTTTATCCAATACCTGGTCAACGGCCTGTCCATGGGCAGCGTCTACGCCATCATCGCGTTGGGCTACACCATGGTCTACGGTATCGCCAAGATGCTCAACTTCGCTCACGGCGACGTCATCATGGTCGGTGCCTATGTCTCGTTCTGCGCCACGTCGTATCTCGGCCTCCCGGGCTGGGCATCTGTAGTTCTCTCTTGTGTGGTCTGCACGGTTCTCGGTGTTCTCATTGAGGGTCTGGCCTATAAGCCGCTGCGCCAAGCAGGCCCGCTGGCCGTTCTGATCACGGCCATCGGCGTGTCTTACTTCCTGCAGAACGCCGCGCAGCTTCTGTGGGGCGCCACGCCCAAGAACTTCACTTCGCTCGTCACCTTCCAGGTGCCGGAGTTCTTGGCCAAGTTCAACGTAAGCGCCGTCTCGCTCGTCACCATCGTCGCCTGCCTGGTTATCATGGCCGGCCTGATGTTCTTTACAGGTAAGACCAAGATGGGCAAGGCCATGCGCGCCGTGTCCGAGGACAAGGCTGCCGCTCAGCTCATGGGCATCAACGTCAACCGCACCATTTCGATGACGTTCGCCATCGGCTCTGCCCTTGCCGCCATCGCCGGCGTGCTGCTGTGCTCCTACTCGCCGGTGCTGCAGCCCACGACGGGTGCTATGCCTGGCATCAAGGCCTTCGACGCCGCTGTCTTCGGTGGCATCGGCTCCATCCCCGGCGCTTTTGTCGGCGGCATTCTCATCGGCATCATCGAAGCGATGGCGCAGGCTTACATTTCCACGAGCCTTGCCAACTCCATCGTCTTTGGTGTTCTGATCATCGTCCTGCTCGTCAAGCCTGCCGGCCTCTTGGGCAAGTACGTCCCCGAGAAGGTGTAGGTGAGCGTTATGAAGTTTCTTAAAGACAAGCAGACGCGTCACGACTTTGTCACGTACGCCATGTGCCTTGTGGCGTTTGCCATCGTGTTCTTTATGCAGTCCAACCACATGATTCCGCGCATGATCGCCGGTCAGCTGGTTCCTATCACGGCCTATATCGTCATGGCCATTTCCCTTAACCTCGTCGTCGGCATCGCGGGCGACTTGTCGCTGGGCCACGCGGGCTTTATGAGTGTCGGCGCCTATACGGGAATCGTCACCGCCGTCGCGCTGGAGAGCGCCGTTCCCTCCGATCCGGTGCGCCTTATCATCAGTATCGTGGTCGGCGCCATCGCTGCCGCCATCCTGGGCTTCTTGATTGGCATCCCGGTCCTTCGTCTGAGCGGCGATTACCTGGCTATCGTGACGCTGGCCTTTGGCGAGATTATCAAGGAGATCGTCACCTGCCTCATTGTGGGTGTCGATTCCCGCGGCCTGCATGTGATCTTTAACATCACGGGTAACTCCACGATCGATGACCTGCACCTGCTCGAGGACGGCACCGCCATCATCAAGGGCGCCCAGGGCGCCTCGGGCGTGTCGACGTACTCGACCTTCCTCGCCGGTGCCATCCTGGTCATGGTCGCACTCGTGATCGTGCTCAATCTGGTCCGCAGCCGTACCGGCCGTGCCATTATGGCCGTGCGCGATAACAAGATTGCAGCCGAGTCCGTAGGCATCTCCGTCACCTGTCTCTTATACACATCTGACGCTGCCGACGAATAGCCTTGTGTAG
>CABSNX010000050.1 GCA_902479205.1 uncultured Collinsella sp.
ATGTGTATAAGAGACAGAGGTTGCAGCGCTCATGCTCGACTTGTTCGACGAGGAGAACCCGCTCTACATGATGGCCGACTCCGGCGCCCGTGGTTCTAAGACCCAGCTGCGTCAGCTCGGCGGCATGCGTGGCCTGATGGCAGACATGTCCGGCGAGACGATCGACCTTCCCATTAAGGCGAACTTCCGCGAGGGCCTGCTGCCGCTCGAGTACTTCATTTCGACCTACGGCGCCCGTAAGGGCCTGGTCGATACCGCATCCCACACCTCGGACTCTGGTTACCTGACCCGTCGTCTGGTCGACGTGGCCCAGGACGTCATCGTCCGCGAGGAGGACTGCGGTACGCACGAGGGCGTCACCTACAACCTCATCATCCCCGGCACCACCGACCTCAACACCGACCTCGTCGGCCGTTGCTTCATTGAGGACGTCGTGGCTCCCGATGGCACCGTGCTCTTTGAGCAGGACGGCTACATCGAGAAGGTCGCCGACATCCAGAAGATGGTCGATGCGGGCCTTAAGAAGGTCAAGCTTCGCGCACTGCTCACCTGCCGCTCCAAGTACGGTGTGTGCCAGAAGTGCTACGGCTGGGATCTTTCCACCCGTCGTCCGGTCGCCATCGGTACCGCGGTCGGCATTATTGCCGCCCAGTCCATCGGCGAGCCCGGTACGCAGCTTACGATGCGTACCATTCACTCCGGCGGCGTCGCTGGCGTCGACGATATTACGCAGGGTCTGCCTACGGTCAGCCGTATGTTCGATATCGTCGGCAACGTCAACGAGAAGATCCTGGGTCGCGAGGCCGAGCTGGCTCCGTACTCCGGTCACCTCTCGATTAAGCCCGAGAAGTCCGAGTACGTGCTGACGCTCACCGACTCCGAGGATCACACCCGTGTCCTCGACGAGCGTCGCGTCCCCGCATCGGTGCGCTTTATGCCCGAGATCGAGGACGGCTGCGAGGTTCGCGCCGGCGACCAGATCACCAAGGGCTTCGTCAACTTCCGCAACCTGCGCAAGCTGACCGACATCGAGTCGACGATGCACACCTTCGTCGAGAGCGTCAAGGACGTCTACACCAGCCAGGGCGTCGACCTGAACGACAAGCACATCGAGGTGCTCGCACGTCAGATGCTACGTCGCGTTCAGATCACCAACCCCGGTGACTCTAAGTACCTGCTTGGTCAGTACGTCGACCGCTACGAGTTCGCTGACGAGGTCGAGCGCGTTGCCCGTCTGGGCGGTCAGGCTCCCGTGGCCGAGCCCGTCATCCTGGGTACGCTCAAGGTCGCGTCCAACATCGACTCCTGGCTGTCGAGCGCTTCGTTCATCCGTACCGCCGGCGTCCTTACCGAGGCTGCCATCGAGGGCAAGGTCGACCACCTGCTCGACCTTAAGTCCAACGTCATCGTCGGTAAGAAGATCCCGGCCGGTACCGGCCTCAAGCCGTACGCCAACGCCAAGCTGACGTATCGCACGGCCGACGGCTACGTGGACATCGACGGCCCGGCTTCGCCCAACGCCAAGTCGCTGCCCGAGTGGGCTCCTGTGGAGCTCAAGGACCTGGACGAGCAGCTCCCGCAGCAGCTCGACTGGGCCGGCTACGACGAGTTCGGTGGTGCTGACGGTTCGTTCACCCGCAACGGCCACACCATCTCCGCCGAGAAGGCTCGCCTGTACCTGTTCGACGACCTGGGCGTGTCGCAGCGCTGGACCAACAAGTTCAGCGAGGTCGGCATCGAGACGGTCGGCGACCTGGTCGGCAAGTCCGAGGAAGATCTGCTGCGCATCGATGGTATCGGTGCCAAGGCGATCGAGGAGCTCCGTGACGGCCTCGAGGCCCACGACCTGCTCTACATCCTCGAGAACAACGACGACGTTGCCGACGAGGAAGACCTCTCGCAGCTGCTGCAGATGGTCTTTAGCCCCGACGGTCCGGACGATATCCTGCTGGGTACCTCCGCTCCGACGCATCATGCCGACGCCGACGAGGAGCTCCTGGGCGCCCCGATCGACGACAAGAAGGCTCCCGCCAACGGTGCCATCAACGAGGA
The DNA here is from genome assembly GCA_902479205.1 of uncultured Collinsella sp. GTDB lineage: Bacteria > Actinomycetota > Coriobacteriia > Coriobacteriales > Coriobacteriaceae > Collinsella. The sequence goes on from CABSNX010000050.1 coordinate 2,053, forward strand.
CATGGCTTCCCTCGACGAGCTGCTCAACCAGCTCGTGGACACCGACGACGCCGAAGAGGCCAAGGACAACGACGAGGAGTAACTAGTTCCGCCGTTCTAACGAACGGCGGCGACCTCCGTCGCTGCGCGGCCCCCAGAGCTACAATCTGTCATTCAAAAGGCAGGGCATGACCAAAAGGTCAATGCCCTGCTTTTTTCATGCCACCTTGTACGCTCTGGGGGCCGCTCGCTTGCGTTTGCTCAACCTGCTGCGTTCCGTTGATCCCTTGGGGACGGAGGAAAACGGATCATTTTGAGGTGCGATTTCGGAAGTATGCGGCAAAATCTTGATGGGTCGACCACACCGCATATGCTCAAGCGCTCTACCTGCGGATTTGTTATCGCAAAACCCCTGTGTGCTCGGCAAGTTCATAATTTGCCGCATACTTCCGAAAACGCCGCCGATTTCCATACGACAGATGAGAGCAGATCATCGCTGGAGTGCGACGTTTCCCAAGATAAAACCGACCAAAATAAACCTGTCCCTTTTTGGCAGGGAACGTTGCCCCGACGAGCACGTCGGATTCCCTGTGCCGCCCGGACCGGGAATCCGCCCACGCGCACAGAAGGGGATTCCTTTTGTGTAGGCTTTGCGGAAATGTGCTCATTTTGGGATACGCCCGGCGGCGTGGTCTGTTGACGGCACAGCTAACGGCACGTATCCTATCGAACTGCGTGTTTCGTAGGGGGATGCTGACCCCTCGATTCAAGCCGTTGCACTTTACAGAAAGCTGGAATCATTCGAGAAGGAGTACGCTTTGCCTACTATTAACCAGCTGGTTCGCCAGGGCCGTCGTTCCGTGCCCAAGAAGTCCAAGAACGCTGCCCTGCAGCACAACTCCCAGAAGCGCGGCGTGTGCACCCGCGTCTTCACCACGAGCCCCAAGAAGCCGAACTCGGCTCTTCGTAAGGTTGCCCGTGTTCGCCTCGTCAACGGCATCGAAGTTACTGCTTACATCCCGGGTGAGGGCCACAACCTGCAGGAGCACTCCATCGTGCTCGTCCGCGGCGGTCGTGTCCGTGACCTCCCTGGTGTCCGTTATCACGTCATCCGTGGCGCCTACGACGCTGCTCCGGTCCAGAACCGTATGCAGGCCCGTTCCAAGTACGGTGCTAAGCGCCCCAAGGCCAAATAAGCCAGATAACGTTTTGATACTTTCGCCGTGTGCCGCCTAAGCGCCGCACGGTAGACACTTAAGGAGATTTCACATGCCGCGTCGTGCAGCAGCTAATCGTCGTGAGGTTCAGCCTGACGCCGTTTACAACAACCGCCTGGTGACTCAGCTCATCAACAAGGTCCTTCTTGACGGCAAGAAGGCCACCGCTGAGCGCATCGTTTACACCGCTTTCGAGATCGTTGCCGAGAAGTCCGAGGGTGGCGACGCTCTCGCTACCTTCAAGAAGGCTATGGACAACGTCAAGCCCACGCTCGAGGTTAAGCCCAAGCGTGTCGGTGGCGCTACCTATCAGGTCCCGATGGAGGTCAACTCCCGTCGTTCCACCGCTCTGGGTATCCGCTGGATCGTCAACTTCTCCCGCGCTCGCAAGGAGAAGACCATGGCCGAGCGTCTCGCCAACGAGATCCTCGACGCTTCCAACGGCCTGGGCGCTTCCGTCAAGAAGCGTGAGGACGTCTTCAAGATGGCCGAGGCCAACCGCGCGTTCTCTCACTATCGTTGGTAAGTTAAGGTAAGGAACTAACATGGCTAAGCCTAAGTACAAGCTTTCCGATACCCGTAACATCGGCATCATGGCCCACATCGATGCTGGTAAGACCACCACGACCGAGCGTATTCTTTACTACACCGGTAAGACCCACAAGATCGGTGAGGTCCATGAGGGCGCTGCCACCATGGACTGGATGGTTCAGGAGCAGGAGCGCGGCGTAACCATTACCTCCGCTGCTACCACGTGCTTCTGGAAGAAGGACGGTAAGGACTACCGCATCCAGATCATCGACACCCCGGGCCACGTTGACTTCACCGCCGAGGTCGAGCGCTGCCTGCGCGTCCTCGATGGCGCTGTCGCCGTCTTCGACGCCGTTGCCGGCGTTCAGCCCCAGTCTGAGACCGTTTGGCGTCAGGCTTCTACCTTCAACGTCCCCCGCATCGCCTTCATCAACAAGTATGACCGCGTGGGCGCTGACTTCTTCAACGCTATCGAGACCATGAAGGATCGTCTCGACGCTAACGCCGTGGCCGCTCAGGTCCCGATGGGCGCCGAGGACAACTTCTGGGGCGTCATCGACCTGGTCACCATGACTGCATGGGACTTCAAGGCCGACGAGAAGGGTATGACCTACCCCGAGCCGATGGACGAGATCCCGGCTGAGTTCGCCGACATCGCTGCCACCAAGCGCGAGGAGCTCCTCGACGCTGCTGCCAGCTTTGACGACGAGCTCATGGAGAAGATTCTCATGGAGGAGGACTTCACCGTCGAGGAGCTCAAGGCTGCTCTGCGCAAGGGCGTTCTGGCCAACGAGCTCAACCTCGTCTTCGTGGGCTCCGCCTACAAGAACAAGGGCGTTCAGGAGCTGCTCGACGCTGTCGTCGACTACCTGCCCAGCCCGCTCGACGTTGAGGCCGTCACCGGTACCGATCCGGACACCGGCGAGGAGATCCAGCGTCATCCTTCCTTCGACGAGCCCTTCTCCGGCCTGGTCTTCAAGATCATGACCGACCCGTTCGTCGGTAAGCTCACCTATGTCCGCGTTTACTCCGGCCGCGCCGAGTCCGGTTCCTACGTGGTCAACGCTTCCAATGGTCAGCGTGAGCGCCTCGGCCGCATCCTCGAGATGAACGCTGCCGAGCGTATCGACCGTGACGACGCTGCCGCCGGCGACATCGTCGCTTGCGTTGGCTTCAAGAACTCCACCACCGGTGACACCCTGTGCGAAGAGGGCAAGGAGATCGTCCTCGAGAAGATCGAGTTCGCTAAGCCCGTTATCGACGTTGCCATCGAGCCCAAGACCAAGGCCGAGCAGGACAAGATGTCCCTGGCTCTGACCAAGCTCGCCGAGGAGGACCCGACCTTCCAGGTGTCCACCAACCACGAGACCGGCCAGACCATCATCGCCGGCATGGGCGAGCTGCACCTCGAGATCATCGTCGACCGTCTGCTCCGCGAGTTCAAGGTTGACGCTAACGTTGGTAAGCCCCAGGTTGCCTACCGCGAGACCGCTGGTCACGACGTCGAGAAGGCTGAGGGCAAGTTCGTCCGTCAGTCCGGCGGTCGCGGTCAGTACGGCCATGCCGTCATCAAGCTCGAGAAGATGGAGGAGGGCTTCGGCTACGAGTTCGTCAACGCTATCGTCGGCGGTGTCGTGCCCAAGGAGTACATCCCGTCCATCGACAAGGGCATCCAGGAGGCCCTGAACACCGGTGTTATCGCCGGCTTCCCGGTCCTCGACGTTAAGGTCACCCTGTTCGACGGTTCTTACCACGAGGTCGACTCCTCCGAGGCCGCCTTCAAGATCGCCGGTTCCATGGCTATCAAGGACGCCCTCAGGAAGTCCGATCCGCAGCTGCTCGAGCCGATCATGGCTGTCGAGGTCGAGACCCCCGAGCAGTACATGGGCGACGTTATGGGCAACCTCTCCGGTCGCCGCGGCAAGATCGAGGGCATGGAGGATCGCAAGAACAGCAAGCTCATCCGTGCCAAGGTGCCGCTGGGCGAGATGTTCGGTTACGCTACCGACCTTCGCTCCCAGACCCAGGGCCGTGCATCCTACACGATGCAGTTCGACTCTTATGAGCCCGCGCCCAAGTCCATCGTGGACGAGGTCATGAGCAAGAACGCCTAAGTTCGAGCTCCCTGTTACGTAATCCTGCGAGAACACTTCTCGCACTCTTTGGAGGTTTAAGTTGGCTACCCAGAAGATCCGCATTCGCCTCAAGGGCTATGATCACGAGGTCGTCGATCAGTCCGCGAAGCTCATCGTCGAGACCGCTCAGAAGACCGGCGCTCGCGTTTCCGGTCCTGTCCCCCTGCCCACCGAGCGCAACCTGTACACGGTTATCCGCTCGCCGCACGTGAACAAGGACTCCCGTGAGCAGTTCGAGATGCGCACCCACAAGCGTCTCATCGACATCCTCGACCCCACCTCGGGCACCGTTGATTCGCTCATGCGTCTCGACCTCCCCGCTGGCGTCGACATCGACATCAAGCTCTAAGCTTTTTGCTCGATAGTGCGATTTGCAAGGCCGCAGCCCTAAGGGTTGCGGCCTTTTTTGTGCCGATGGGATAAAGGGTCTACACTACTGAGCTATTCGACAAACGGGTGTATGAGTAAAACTGTTGGGGGCAGATATAGATGGTCGAGTGGATCGTTCGTCGTGCGCAGGGCGACCGTGCGCGCGTGGGCACGTTGACGGGCGTGGTGTGTATTCTCGCCAATGTGGCACTTTGCGCTGCGAAGGGCGCAATTGGTGTGCTGTCGGGATCGGTTTCGATTGTGGCGGATGCTATGAACAACTTATCTGACGCAAGCTCAAACATCGTGAGTGTACTGGGCTTTAAACTGGCGAGCAAGCCGGCAGACCCCGAACATCCTTACGGCCATGGCCGCTACGAGTATCTCTCGGGTCTGGTCGTGGCGGCGCTCGTGCTGCTGATTGGCGTTGAGCTGGTGAAGTCCTCGGTTGAGCGCGTCATCCACCCCGAACCTGTCGAGTTCTCGCTTGCCCTGGTGGCAGTTCTGGTGCTTTCGATGATTGTTAAACTGTGGATGGCGGCCCTCAACCAAAAGCTCGGCGATCGGATTGAGTCCGATACGCTGCATGCGACGGCCCAGGATTCCAAGAACGATGTTCTTGCCACGGGTGCTGTGCTGGCGTGCGCGATTGTTTCTCAGGTGACGGGCATCAACCTTGACGCTTGGGTCGGCCTTGCCGTTGGCGCCTATATTGGCTGGAGCGGCTTTGAGCTCATCCAGGATACGGTGAGCCCGCTTTTGGGTCAGGCACCCGATCCCAAGTTGGTCAAGCACATCCGAGACAAGATCATAAGCTACCCCGGCGTTTTGGGCGTTCACGATCTGATGGTTCACGATTACGGTCCGGGCAGGAAGTTTGCAAGCGCGCACGCCGAGATGGCGGCCGAGGCCAGCCCGCTGGAAAGTCACGACACGCTCGATAACATCGAGCAGTCGTTTAGGGACGAGGACGGCATGATCGTCACGCTCCATTACGATCCCATCGTGACCGACGATTCAAATGTGGCGAGCATGCGCCTGCGCATCAACGCTATGGCCCACGAGATTGATAGCCGCCTTTCGATTCACGATCTGCGCTGCGTGCCGGGTCCCACGCACACCAACGTGATTTTTGACTGCGTGCGTCCCTCGGATCTGCAGATGAGTGCCGAAGGCGTAAAGCACGCGCTCGCACAACGGGTCGAATCGGAATATCCCAAGTCGATTGCCAAGATCACGATCGACGAGGACTATGTCGGCCATACACACGAGTAGGGCTGTGCAGGCAAAGCAAGTTATACAGAAGGGGAGAATATGAAGAGGCTGTATCTGCTCCGCCACGGCCAGACGGAATTCAACGTCAAAAAGCTGGTCCAGGGCCGCTGCGATTCACCGTTGACCGACCTGGGCCGCAAACAAGCGGGAATGGCAGCCGCATGGCTCAAAGCCCACGGCGTCGTCCCCGACAAAGTGGTCTCATCACCCTTAGGCCGAGCCATGGACACGGCAAGTCTCGTCGCATGCGAACTTCTCGGTCCGGACGCCGCTGTCGAGCCCTGCGAAGGCATCATCGAGCGCTGCTACGGCTCCTTCGAAGAAGGCCCCCACAACGCGCTACCCACCGACGTTTGGGATCCGGGCGAGGATCTGGTCCCCTTCGGAGGAGAAGGAAGCCGCGCGCTGCAAGAGCGCATGGTAGACACCCTCACCAATCTCATAGGCGCCGAGGGCATCGAAACTCTCCTAGCAGTAAGCCACGGCAGCGCCAGCCGCCAATTTATCAAGGCCGCAGCCCCAGAGGGCTTCGAGCTCCCAACAAAACTCCCCAACTGCGCCATCATGATCTTCGATTTTGACGAGGCAAAGCCACAAGCAGAAGGCGAGCCAATGCAATGCAAGTTCACTCTCCAGCAAATAGTGGACCCCCAACAAAGTCATTAGCCTGAACGAGCAGAGTTAAGCAGACATCAACGTGGCGTTCCCAGTGTGCGGCGGAGGGGGCGGGCCTGAGACATATTAAGGTTGTCGCGAGTTCCGCACGAACAGGAGAGCACTTAATGTGCTCTCCGTCGTGAGCAGGACTGTAGAGCAGCAACCTTAATATGTCTCAGGCCCGCCCCCTCCGCCGCACACTGGGAACGTGCCACGCACTTTACCTGCGTAAACAATGTGAGTGAAATATGAATCTCGATGGATACGCCCGCACCCGTGTATACTAAACAGCTGTGTGTAACCAGGGGAGTATTCTGACTGGACAAAATGCCTGCTTAATAGGGTTGTCAGGTAGTCCGGACGCAATACAAGACTGGGGAGCACGTCGTGTAAGTAGTGGTCCTCTAGGGGCGTACGCTCGGTGGTGTACGCATTGTCCCAAGACCACGCGAGAGTTGGGATCATATCTTGATCAGCATGATTCTCGGCCGCAAGATTGGCATGACCCAGGTTTGGGACGAGGACGACAACGTCGTTCCCGTCACGGTCATCCAGGCTGGCCCCTGCGCTGTCTCGCAGGTTAAAACTCAGGCAACCGACGGCTATGACGCCGTCCAGATCGGTTTCGGCGACATCAAGGCCAAGAACGTGAACAAGCCCATGGCTGGTCACTTCGCCAAGGCCGGCGTCGAGCCTGTCCGTTTCCTTCGTGAGGTCCGCGTCGAGAACGGCGAGGAGCACAAGGTTGGCGAGGTCGTCACCGTCGCTGATTTCGCTGATGTCGAGAAGGTCGACGTCATCGGTACCTCCAAGGGTAAGGGCTTCCAGGGTCGCATCAAGCGCTGGGGTCAGCGCCGCGGTCCTATGACGCATGGTTCTCACTTCCAGCGTCACCCCGGTTCTATCGGTCAGTGCGCCTATCCTGCGCGCGTCCTCAAGGGCGTCAAGATGGCCGGTCACATGGGTAACGAGCGCGTTACCGTCAAGAACCTTTCCGTTGTCCGCATCGATGCCGAGCAGAACCTCATCTTGGTCAAGGGCGCTGTCCCGGGTGCCAAGAATGGTCTCGTCGCCATCCGTATGGCCTAAGGGCCCAGCCCATTTAGCCCAGCGTCATACCAAGGAGAACACTTAAATGGCAAAGTTTGAAGTAAAGAACAGCGAGGGCAAGAAGGTCGCCGAGGCCGAGCTCGCCGCTGAGGTGTACGGCATCGAGCCGAACATCCACGTTATGCACCACATCGTCAAGTGCCAGATGGCCTCTTGGCGTCAGGGCACCCAGTCCGCTAAGGGCCGCTCTGAGGTTTCCGGTGGCGGCAAGAAGCCTTGGCGTCAGAAGGGCACCGGCCGTGCCCGCCAGGGTTCCATCCGTGCTGCCCAGTGGCGTCACGGTGGCGTTGTCTTCGCCCCCAAGCCCCGTTCCTACGCTAAGCGTATGAACAACAAGGAAGTCAAGCTGGCTATGCGCTCCGCGCTGTCCGCCAAGCTGGCCGATGGCGAGCTCGTGCTCGTCGACGACTACGGCTTCGAGAAGCCTTCCACCAAGGCTGCCGTTGCCATGCTCAAGGCTCTCGGCCTTGAGGGCAAGCGTCTGACCATCATCGTTCGCGATGAGGACGTCAACGCCTACCTGTCGTTCCGCAACATTCCCAAGACGTTCATCATCACTGCCGACGAGGCCAACACCTACGATCTCGTCAACAACAACGCTGTGCTGATGCCCGCCGACATCGCCGCTCACTTCGGGGAGGTGCTTGCTTAAATGACCGCCCACGAGATCATCATCCGTCCGATCGTGTCCGAGCGTTCCTTCTCCGGTATGGAGCAGAACAAGTACACGTTCGAGGTCGCCAAGGATGCTAACAAGTATCAGATCAAGGACGCTGTCGAGGAGATCTTCGGCGTCAAGGTCGTTCGCGTGAACACCCTGACGGTCAAGCCCAAGACCAAGCGCGTGCGCTATGTCGCCGGCAAGACCCGTTCTTGGAAGAAGGCCATCGTCACGCTGGCCGAGGGCGACACCATCGAGGTCTTTGGCAACCAGGCCTAAGACTCGCTGCTGTTGAGTGAGCTCATGCCTCCCAAATAGGGGAGGCGAGAGCTCAAGGTTTTGGGCGTATAAAATGGACACGCCCGGAACCGTGTATACGTCCGGTGTCATCGCACCCGAGGCAGAACCTCGAATCCCTGTCTGCGATGGCTAACGGATTCCTATTGAAAGGGATTGTAATGGCTGTAAAGCACCTTAAGCCGACCTCCGCTGGTAGGCGTTGGCAGACGATCTCCGATTTCTCCGAGATCACCTGCACCAAGCCCGAGAAGTCTCTTCTCGAGCCCCTGCCCAAGAAGGCCGGTCGTAACAACAACGGCCGCATCACCACCCGCCACCAGGGCGGCGGCGTGAAGCGTCGTTACCGTGTGATCGACTTCAAGCGCAACAAGGACGGCGTGCCCGCCAAGGTTGCCACGATCGAGTACGATCCGAACCGTTCCGCTCGAATCGCTCTGCTGCACTACGCTGACGGTGAGAAGCGCTACATCCTCGCCCCCAAGGGCCTCGAGGTCGGTCAGACCGTCATGTCCGGTTCTGACGCCGACATCAAGCCGGGCAACGCTCTGCCCCTCGCCGACATCCCCGTCGGTACGCTCATCCACGCCGTCGAGTTCCAGCCGGGCAAGGGCGCCGCTATCGCCCGTTCCGCCGGTAACTCCTGCCAGCTGATGGGTAAGGAGGGCAAGTACGCTATCGTCCGTATGCCTTCCTCCGAGATG
>CABSNX010000051.1 GCA_902479205.1 uncultured Collinsella sp.
CAGATGTGTATAAGAGACAGCATCAAGGTCTCCGAGAAGACCAAGATCCTGATCGCCGAGGTCACCTCCACCGATCCCGAGAAGGAAGAGTTCTCCCACGAGAAGCTCTCCCCGGTCCTCGCTATGTATCACGCCAAGGACTTCCAGGAAGCCGTTGACAAGGCCGAGCACCTGGTGCTCGCCGGTGGCCCGGGCCACACCGCCTCTCTCTACGTGCACCCGGCACAGAGCGAGAAGATCGCTAAGTTCCAGCACGTCATGAAGGCCTGCCGCATCGTCATCAACACCCCGTCCTCGCACGGCGGCATCGGTGACCTCTACAACTTCGGCATGAAGCCGTCTCTAACCCTGGGCTGCGGCTCCTGGGGTGGCAACTCCGTCTCCGAGAACGTTGGGGTGAAGCACTTGATCAACGTCAAGACAGTGGCAGAGCGCCGCGAGAACATGCTGTGGTTCCGCGCACCCGAGAAGGTCTACTTCAAGAAGGGCTGCACGCCCGTCGCACTCGACGAGCTCGGCACCGTAATGGGCAAGAAGCGCGCCTTCATCGTTACCGACCAGTTCCTCTTCAAGAATGGCAACACGCGTGCCATCGAGGCCAAGCTCGATGAGATGGGCATCGCTCACGACTGCTTCTACGACGTTGAGCCCGATCCCTCCCTGCAGTGCGCACGTCGCGGCGCCAAGCAGATGACGCTCTTCGAGCCGGATGTCATCATCGCCGTTGGCGGCGGTTCCGCAATGGACGCCGGCAAGATTATGTGGATGATGTACGAGCACCCCGAGGCGAACTTCGAGGACATGGCCATGGACTTCATGGACATCCGCAAGCGTATCTTCACCTTCCCCGAGATGGGCAAGAAGGCTTACTTCGTCGCCGTCCCGACCTCTTCGGGCACTGGCTCCGAGTGCACGCCGTTCGCCATCATCACCGACAAGGAGACCGGCATCAAGTGGCCGCTCGCCGACTACGCGCTGCTCCCCAACATGGCAATCGTCGACGCTGACAACTGCATGACCGCCCCGAAGGGCCTCACCGCAGCTTCCGGTATTGACGTCATGACCCACGCCATCGAGTCCTACGTCTCCATCATGGCTTCCGATTACACCAAGGGCCTCTCCGAGCGCGCCGCAAAGCTCGTCTTCGAGAACCTCCCGAGCTCCTTCACCAACGGTGCCAAGGATCCGCACGCTCGCGAGGAGATGCACAACGCATCCTGCATGGCCGGTATGGCATTCGGTAACGCCTTCCTGGGCCTCAACCACTCCATGGCCCACAAGCTCGGCGCTTTCCACCATCTGCCCCACGGCCTCGCAAACGCAGTCATCCTGACCCGCGTCATGCGTTACAACGCCGCCGAGGCTCCTGTCAAGATGGGAACCTTCTCTCAGTATCCTTACCCCAACGCGCTGCACAACTACGCCGAGATGGCTCGTTACTGCGGCATCGACGGCAAGGACGACCGTGAGGTCTTCGAGAACTTCATCACCAAGCTCACCGAGCTCTGCGACTTCATCGGTGTCAAGCACACCATCGCTGAGTACGGCGTTGACGAGAAGTACTTCCTCGACACCCTCGACGAGATGACCGAGCAGGCATTCAACGACCAGTGCACCGGCGCTAACCCCCGTTACCCGCTGATGAGCGAGATCAAGGAGCTCTACCTTGACGCCTACTACGGCCGCGAGCCTCAGGACTACGCCGTCTGCTAGTTTTAGCACGGTTTTTAACGGCGGGGGTGCACGGGTGTTTCACACACCCCCGCCGTCGCTTCTATCGCATCGTTGAAAGGATGCAACCATGCTGCTACCCGATTCCAAGACCGAGCTCGTCCGCCGTGGCAACAAGGTCGTTTACGACCTGGGCGACAAGATTGTCAAGGTCTTTAACGAGACCAAGCCTGTCTCCGACGTGTTCAACGAGGCTTTGAATCTTGCCCGCATCAATGAGTGCGGCATCCGCAGCCCCAAGGCGCTCGAGGTTTCCCAGCTCGAGAACGCCAACGGCTGGGCGCTCGTGACCGAGAAGGTTCCGGGCACCACCCTTGCCGAGAAGATGACTGCCGAGCCCCAGCGCTTTGGTGAGTACCTCGAGATGTTCGTCGACCTCCAGATCGAGATCCACGGCTACACCTCCCCGCTGCTCAACCGTCAGCGCGACAAGTTCGCCCGCATGATCGACAGCCTTGATCAGCTCAATGCCACCACGCGCTACAACCTTCAGGAGCGTCTGGACGGCATGACCAAGGAGTTCAAGGTCTGCCACGGCGACTTCAACCCCTCCAACGTCATCGTCGGCGACGACGGCCAGCTCTATGTGTGCGACTGGGCACACGCTACCCAGGGCTCCCCTGCTGCCGACGTTGCCACCACCTACCTGCTCTTTGCCCTCAACAGCAAGGATCAGGCCGAGGCCTACCTGGAGCTCTACTGCGACCGCGCCGACATGCCCATGCAAGTCGTGCGTCAGTGGACGAGCATCGTCGCCGCTTCCGAGCTCGCTCGCAAGCGCAACGTGAACGATGAGTTCCTGAAGAACTGGATCGACGTCGTCGATTATCAGTAATATCTGAGCGATTCATTTCGCATCGGAGGCACAAAGGGAAACCCCGCAGCTCGAATGGGCTGTGGGGTTTCCCTTTACCCGTCGAGCTAATTCACGCAACAAAAAGGACTGCCCCGCATCTCATCCTAAGAGAGATACGGAGCAGTCCTGCAATTACATCTAATAGCAGAAGCGTAGATTAGCGACGGGCAGCCTTCACAAGCTCGGCGACCTTGGCGACGACCTCGTCGATCGCCACGTCCTCGCGCTCGCCCGTGGCACGGTCCTTGAGCTCCACAGTACCATTCTTGAGGCCACGCTTACCCAGAACGACCTGATACGGGAAGCCCATAAGGTCGTTGTCGGCAAACTTAAAGCCGGGACGCTCATCGCGGTCGTCGACGACGACCTCGATACCCTCGGCACACAGGCCATCAACGATCTGCTCGCAGACGGTAGCGCACTCCTCCTTCTTGGGATCGAGCGGAATCACCGCGACCTCGTACGGAGCAACGGAGACCGGCCAGACGATGCCGTGCTCGTCGTTGTGCTGCTCCACGACGGCAGCAAGCGAGCGGGACACACCGACGCCGTAGCAACCCATGATGAGCGGCTTCTCCTTGCCGTCCTCATCCATAAAGGTGGCACCCATGGCCTCGGAATACTTGGTGCCCAGCTGGAAGACCTGAGAGACCTCGATGCCGCGGGCAGCGGAGAGCGGCTTGCCGCAGTGCGGGCAGGGATCGCCGGCAACGACGGTGACCAGATCGGCCCACTCATCGACGGTAAAGTCGCGCTCGGGGCAGGCACCGGTAAAGTGATAATCGACCTCGTTGGCACCGCAGGCCCACTGCTTGGAATCGCGCAGGCTCTCGTCGCACACCAGACGAATGCCATCGGGCAGGTTAACCGGTCCGATAAAGCCCTTGTGCAGACCGTTCGACTGAAGCTCCTCGTCGGTCATCATGCGATAGCCCTTGCCAAAGACATGCTCGGCCTTGCAGTCATTGAGCTCATGATCGCCCGGAACAATGGCCACGACTGGCTTGCCCTCGGCATCGATGAGAGCCAAGGACTTGCGCGTGCCGTTCTCGGGGAAGCCGAAGAACTTAGCAACAGCCTCAATGGTGCCCATGCCCGGAGTCTCAACCTTGGTGAGCGTACCGTCACCAGGACCCTCGGTCACGACGACCTTGGTGCTTGCCGCCTCGTCATCGGCAGCAAAGCCGCAATCGTCGCAGTAGACGAGCGAAGCCTCGCCGGCGTCGGCCAAAGCCATGTACTCGACGGAGGTATCGCCACCGATCTCACCGGAGTCGGCAACAACGGGCAGGGCCTTGATATAGCAGCGCTCGCAGATGTTAGCGTAGGCCTGCTTCATCTTGTCATACTCCTCCTGCAGGCTCTCCTGCGTGGCGGAGAAGCTGTAGGCGTCCTTCATGATGAACTCGCGACCGCGCATCAGGCCAAAGCGGGGGCGGAACTCGTCGCGGAACTTATCCTGGATGTGGTAGAGGTTAACGGGTAGCTGCTTGTAGGAGCGCAGCTCATTGCGCACCAGGGCCGTGACGGTCTCCTCGTGCGTGGGGCCCAGGACGAACTCGCGACCGTGACGGTCGTCAAAGCGCACAAGCTCCTTGCCATAGGCGTCGATGCGGCCGGACTCACGCCACAACTCGGCATCGACCATGATAGGCATCATAAGCTCCTGGGCGCCGGCGGCGTCCATCTCGTCGCGCACGATGTTCTCGATCTTGCGAATCGAGCGCCAAGCAAGCGGCAGGTAGGAATATAGACCGGCGGCCTCCTTGCGGATCATGCCGGCACGGAGCAGCAGACGGTGGCTGGCGAGCTCAGCGTCCGCCGGATCCTCTTTAAGCGTCGGCGCATAAAGCTTAGACATATACATTGCTCGGGTCATTTATTTCTCCTCAATAAGCTTGTCGACCTCGGCCATAAGCGCGTCGACAATTTGGTCCTCAGCTACTTTACCAATGATCTGGCCATGCGAAAAGAGCAAGGCCTGACCACGTCCGCAAGCAACGCCCAGATCGGCATCAGAAGCCTCGCCGGGGCCATTAACGGCACATCCCATCACAGCGATCGAAAGCGGCGCGGAGTAGTTCTTAAGCCGCTCGGTAACCTCCTCGGCAATGGGAATAAGGTTAACCTGGCAGCGGGCGCATGTGGGGCACGAGACAATCTCGGGGCCACGGCGACGCAGGCCCAACGACTGCAGAATACCCCAGGCAACCGGCGGCTCCTCAACCGGATCGGCTGTGAGCGACACACGCATGGTGTCGCCAATGCCTTCGGAAAGCAAGATACCCAAGCCTACAGAGCTCTTGATGGTGCCCTGGAGCTTGGTCCCCGCCTCCGTCACGCCCAGGTGAAGCGGAACGTGGGGAATCTCACGCGACAGGGCTCGATAGGTATCGAGCGTCGTTTGCACGCTATGGGCCTTGGCCGAAAGCACAATGTTCGTAAAGCCGCGGTCCTCAAAGTGCTTGACGAAGCGCTCGCTCGACATCACGAGCTTTTCGGGCTGCGTGAGGTCTTCGCGCTCGGCGATATCCTGCTCAAGCGAGCCCGCGTTCACGCCAATGCGAATCGCGCACCCAGCGGCGCCCGCGGCATCGATCACGGCATCGACCTTGGCCCAATCGCCAATGTTGCCGGGATTGATGCGGAGCTTGGCGGCACCGGCCTCCACAGCGCCAATGGCCAGCTTGTGGTTAAAGTGGATATCGGCAACGATTGGCACCGGAGACTCGGCACAGATGGTGCGGAAACCCTCAAGCGCGGCCTCAGTGGGCACGCTCACACGCACGATATCGCAGCCAGCCTGCGCCAACGCGCACACTTGCGCAAGCGTTGCCTGGGCATCAGCGGTATCGGTGCAGGTCATGGATTGGACCACCACCGGCGCGCCGCCACCGATCTGCACACCGCCCACATGCACGGGGCGCGTCAACTCGCGAGGCAAAGGATGGGATAAAGACAATCCAAACACTCCCCTACAGAATAAATCGAAGGATGTCGGAACGAAGCATATAGACAAACAGCAGCGCAAAGAGCGCGATGCCCACATAGCTCACAATCGTCTGGACCTTGAGCGGAAGCTCGCGGCCCACAATCTTTTGAATGATCTCGATGACCAGCTTACCGCCATCGAGTGGTGGGATGGGCAGCAGGTTCATAAAGCCAAGCGAGAACGAAATGAGGGCGGCAAACGAAAGGAATGTGGCAGGGCCGGCAGCAGCAGCCTGTGAGGACATAACGCTAATTCCCACGATCGAGGAGGACTGATCGAGGATCTCCATCGTATGCTGCGGCTGGAGTAGGCGCATCACGCCCTCCGCTGTCTGCACGACATAGGAGAACGACAGGCGAGCCGACGTGATGGGGTCTAAACGGACCACCTGCGTAGAGGCATACACACCTAGGCGCTCGTCCTCTTTGAGCGCAACCGTGGTCGAATGCTGCTTGCCGTCACGCTCGTACTCGATGGCGATATCGTCCTTACCGGCAGCCTTGCCGATGGCATCGTAAACATCCATCCAGGTAGAGCACGATACTCCGTCAACCGAAAGGATCGCGTCGCCGCCCTCGATACCCGCCTTGGCGGCAATAGACCCCTCGTCAACCTGACCGATCACGTTGGTATCCATCGGCACGGTGACACCCGCAATAGAGTAGATGCTCATAAGGAGCAAAAAGCCTGTCAGGATATTGACGAGAATGCCCGCGAGCAGCATAAAGGCGCGCTTGAGAAAACCCTGGCCAAGATAGGTGTGCGAACGCTCTTGTGCAAGGAACTCGGCCTCGCCGCACGGCAGCTCCCACACATCGCCCTCGGAAGTTGAATGTTCGCGATCGAAACGGCGGCCGTCAAAGGGGGTGTAACCCGCCGCATCTCGCGGCAGCGTCTGATACTTGGTGGGATAGTAGCTCGGCGAGGGCTTCTCCCCTTCCTCATACCAAGGCGCGATAGAGCCCCAACCCAAGAGCAAGGCGCATGCCTCGAGCACAACCTCCTCGGATAGCTCGAGCTCGGCGGCAAGGTCGGCCACGGTCACGCGACCATGACGATAGATAGCCGCGAGCACGCGATCGGCGCAGGAGACGTCGGTCGGATCCATACCGCAGATGGCAGCGTAGCCACCCAGCAGCAGCGGGGTCACGCCAAACTTGGTTCCAATGCGACGTGACGTGTAATGGATGTCAAAGCGACACGGCAGGCCCAAAAAGAACTCGGTCACACGGACGCCGCAGGCACGCGCCGCCAAAAAGTGGCCGCCCTCGTGCAAAAACACAAGGACGGAAAGCATCAGCAGGCCCCAAAAGACCGATGAGAGAACGCTCAGAACAGTATCCATAAAACGAAAAAGCAATCCTTATGGGTTAGGAACGGGTTGCGGCGAGCACCTGCGCAGCCTTTTCACGCGCCCATGCATCGATGTCGCGAAGCTGCTCAAACGAATCGACCGCCTGCATATCGTGGGAATCCATGCAGGATTCCACAATGCGATCGATATCGGTAAAGCTGCAGCCATCGTGCAAGAAGGCATCGACGGCGACCTCGTTGGCGGCATTGAGCACGCACGGCATGGTGCCACCCGTCTTGCCGGCACGTTCGGCCAGTGCCAGACAGCGGAAGGTATCCATGTCGGCAGCATCAAACGTGAGCTGCCCCAGCTCGCGGAAATCGATACGAGGCGCCGGGGTATCCCAACGCTCGGGATACGAGAACGCGAACTGGATGGGAATACGCATGTCGGAAGCACCGAGATGCGCCATCACGGAGCCGTCGGCAAACTCGACCATAGAGTGAATCTTGGACTGACGCTGCACGACCACGTTAATGAAATCGAGGTCGCAGTTAAACAGATGCATGGCCTCAATGCGCTCCAGGCCCTTGTTCATGAGGGTGGCGGAGTCGATGGTGATCTTGGCACCCATGGCCCACGTGGGATGTGCGAGGGCATCGGCACGCGTCACGCGATTGAGCTCGTCGCGCGTGCGGCCAAAGAACGGACCGCCCGAGCAGGTGAGCCAAATACAATGAGCCTCGCGTGGGTTCTCCCCCAGATAGCACTGGTAGATGGCGGAGTGCTCAGAGTCGACTGGAATAAGCTGGCCCGGTTGCGCCAACGGCATAAGCAAGTCGCCACCGACGACGAGGGACTCCTTGTTGGCAAGGGCAAGGCGCTTATTTGAGGTCAAGGCCGCATGGCTCGCCTCGAGACCGGCGGCGCCCACAATAGCGACGAGCACGCAGTCAACATCGTCGCGACGCGCGAGCTCGCAAACCGCCTGCGCGCCAACGCCGAGCTTCGTTCCCTCGGGCAACTCCTGCAGCACGGCGTCATCGCCATGAGCGACATCGGCCACGGCAACCGCCGGAACCGAGAACTCGCAGGCAGCGGCAACGAGCTCCGAGGTGCTGGAATTAACGGACAGCGCCGTCACCTGCAGGCGATCGGCATGCTGACGGCACACATCGAGTGCCTGGGTGCCGATGGAGCCCGTACAACCCAGGATGGCAACGCGAAGGCGTCCATCGGGGCCATACGTCGTTTGGAAGGACATTACAGCACGCCTCCGATCATCAAAAGCAGCTGAGCGGTAATGCAGCCAAAGATAAGCGAGTCGCTACGGTCGAGCATGCCGCCATGGCCCGGGATAAGGTTGCCGGAATCCTTGACGCCCACGCCACGCTTGATGCGCGACTCGATAAGGTCGCCGATAACGCCCAGGACGGACACGACCACGCCGCACAGCAGCGCATAGGGCAGGCTGAGCTTGTAGAAGTGCGTCGCCCACAGGATGAGCCAAATCAAAACCGAGCCCAGGATGCCGCCGACAAACCCCTCCCAGCTCTTTTTGGGAGAGATCTTGGGAACCATCTTGTGCTTACCGATACGGCTGCCCACGATGTAGGCAAACGAATCGGAGACCCAAAGGGACGCGCAAACGCCCACCGAAAGCAGGGCGCCGGCAAAACCGGGCACGGCATCGCGCAGCAGCACGATAGCCGACAGCATAAAGCCAGTGTAGATGGGACCCATGAGCGTCACGGCCACATCAGAGATGCGGGTACGCGGCGACCAGACATACCAAATGCCCACAGCGAGCATCAGGGCAAAAAGCAGGGCATTCAGCAACATCGAATCGCCCAACGCCGAGAGCGGAAAGAGTACGGCGGCAGCGATACCCATGCGCTCGTTAGCCATCTTGCCATCGAGCCTCGTCATACGGAAAAACTCATAACAGCACAGACCGCTCATGACGGAAACAAAGATGGCCGTGGGCACGATACCCAAAACCAGGCACAGGATAAAGACGACGGCGTAGACGATACCGGCGGCGGCACGGGTAATAAAGCCCGCCAGCCACGAACCGGAACCGCTCTTCGCTGCAGGCGCTCCCGCAGTGGCAGCTTTACGCGCAGGCGTCTTGGGAGCAGATGCCTTGGGACGATCGGACACGATTAAGCCTCCTCGGTCTTGCTCAGTCCACCAAACCTACGGTCACGGCCCTGATAGGCCAAAATGGCGTCGACAAGGCCCCAACGATCAAAGTCGGGCCAATAGGTATCGGTGACATAGAACTCGGAATAAGCCACCTGCCACAGCAGATAGTTCGAAAGGCGCAGCTCACCAGAGGTGCGAATCACAAGCTCAGGATCGGGTAGGCCGGCGGTATAGAGGTGAGAAGCCACCATGTCGTCATCAATTGCGGCAGGATCGATCTTACCGGCGGCAACGTCGAGTGCGATCTGACGGACAGCGCGGGTAATCTCGGCACGCGCGCCGTAGTTGACGGCAAGCGCCAGCGTCATACCGGTGTGATCGGCGCACTCGGCAAGACCGCGTTCAAAAACGTCGCGGGTCTTCTTGGGCAGCGCGGAAATGTCACCCAAAAAGACAACGCGCACATTTTCGCGCTTCAGAAGCGGCAGCTCGTCGATAAACGTCTTGGCAAACAGGTGCATCAAGACGTTGACCTCATGCTGCGGGCGGTTCCAGTTTTCGGTAGAAAACGCATAGGCCGAAAGCACGTCGACGCCCAGACGCACGCAGGCGGTAATAATCTCACGAAGGGAGACGATACCCGCCTTGTGGCCCTCGGTGCGTGCAAGACCGCGCGACGTGGCCCAACGACCGTTGCCGTCCATGATGCACGAGATATGGTGCGGAATGTTATTGAGGTCAAGGTCGGAAAAACCGACGCCCGCAGGGGCGTCGGCAAAGTACTCGACCAGTTTATGCTCGTCGTATTGCACCTTAGATCTCCATGACCTCGGCTTCTTTTTCCTTCAAAAGCTCCTCGACCTTGGCGACATACTCATCGGTGTGCTTCTGGACCTTGGCCTGCTCGCGACGGACATCGTCCTCGGTGAGCTCTTCATCGCGCTCGAGCTTGTTGTTGAAGTCGCGACGGATGTTACGGATAGACACCTTGGCCTGCTCGGCGTACTCGCGGCACTCCTTGACGAGCTCGCGACGGCGCTCCTCAGTGGGAGCCGGGAACGGAAGACGAACGACGGTGCCATCGGAGTTGGGGGTAATACCCAGATCGGAAGCGCCGATGGCCTTGACGATAGCATTGATGAGTGCCTTGTCCCACGGCTCGATGAGCAGCATGTGGGCCTCGGGGGTCTTGACGGCGGCAACCTGCGTGACCGGCGTGGGAACACCGTAATAATCGACGGTGATGTCGGACAGAATGTTGGCATTGGCGCGGCCGGTACGGACCTTGGAGAAGTTATGCTTGAGGGACTCGAGCGACTTGTCCATATGGGCGGTGATGTTCTCTGCCATGCTTAATCCTCCTGATAGACGAGCGTGCCGACGGGCTCACCCGAAAGCGCGCGCTTGACGGTGTCCTCGCCATCGATGTTGAGGACCAAAATCGGCATACGGTTATCCTGGCACAGTGCCGTAGCCGTGGAATCCATAACCTGCAGGCCACGGACGAGCACCTCGTGATAGGTAATCTTGTCAAAACGGACGGCATCGGCGCACTTGACGGGATCCTTGTCGTAGATGCCGTCAACCTTGGTGGCTTTAATCAGAATCTCGGCGCCGATCTCGCACGCACGAAGAGCCGCGGCGGTGTCGGTCGTAAAGTACGGATTGCCCGAACCGGCGGCAAAAATAACGACGTTGCCCTTGGAAAGGTGGTTGATGGCGCGACGGCGAATATAGGGCTCGCAGATCTCGTTCATCTGGATAGCGCTCATCACGCGGCAGGGAACATCGTTATGCTCGAAGGCATCCTGCAGGGCGAGCGCGTTCATAACGGTTGCCAGCATGCCCATGTAGTCGGCCTGAGCACGCTCCATGCCACCGGCAGCGCCGGCCATGCCGCGGAAAATCTGTCTCTTATACACATCTGACGCT
>CABSNX010000052.1 GCA_902479205.1 uncultured Collinsella sp.
CTGATCGGTCTCGTGGGCTCGGAGATGTGTATAAGAGACAGTTTTTATGCGTTACCTACGAAGGCTGTCCCCAACGACTAATCACTGGGAACATCCCTAAATGACTAGGTATGGCTGCTGGGTTTAGGCTGTTAGATCGAGTTCGTAGAGGAAGCTTTCGCGCGGCATGTCGTGACGGCGCTCTTCGCGGTTGGCGCGGTGCGTGGCCGTGCGCTTAAAGCCGTGCAGCTCGTAGAACTTCCACGAGCAGTTGGAGTCGGTGTACAGGTGCGCCCTCGTCGCTCCAAGCGAGGACAGGTGCGAGACCGCGGCATCGAGCAACACCGAGCCAACGCCCAGGCCATGGACATCGCGATCCACGGCAAGCAGCGTGACCTCGTTGTCGTGTGGCAACGGGCTACTTTCAAGCAGGCGGTTGTTGGTTCGGATGGTTGCGCGCACAAACGAGAGATACTCGGCGCAGGCATCGGGCTCCAGCTCACGCATCTGCGATAGCAGCGCGCGTTCGGTATCCATCCAATGTTCCTTGACGGTGGCGCCGGAGCTCTGTCCCGCACGCGCGAGCGCAATGCCGCGCGCCTGACCGTCGATTACGGCAACCTGCGAAAACGTCGACGACGAAAGACAATAGGCAAGGTCGCACGCGGCCTCAAGGCGGTTGTACTCATCGTTATCCGAATTGTTGTGCCAAAGCTGCTGCAGAATCAGCGCGATGGCGTCGAAGTCTTCGGTATCAAACGGTCGGTAGAGAACCCGCGAGACCATGGTGCCTCTTTCTTTTGCGGATGCATATCGAGCACAGTTCTACCACGCCATCGGCATCTAATTATGGTGCCCCTGTGTTCCATGAACTCACCGTGCCCGGTGCCGTGCCCATCCCCTCCGCTCGCAAACTTTTTCTGCATATGCGCCCGTTGCGGGGTGCATCGATGCGCTCGATGCGCTACATTGAATCAGTATTTTCAATGCCGCTGCGCGAGCGCTGCAGATCGACGTATCACCGACTCACAGAGCACGGCGGCGTACCAGACAGGAGGACTGCATGGGATCTGATGTGAAGATCGCACGCGCGTTGATCTCGGTTACCGATAAGACGGGCGTCGTCGATTTCGCACGGACGCTGGTCGATGACTTTGGCGTCGAGATCATCTCTACGGGCGGCACAGCTCGTGCCATCGAGGACGCGGGCGTCCCCGTAACCCCCATCGAGGAGTTCACGGGCTATCCCGAGATGATGGACGGCCGCGTTAAGACCCTGCACCCCAAGGTTCACGGCGCGCTGCTGGCCCGCCGCGATTCCGAGCAGCACATGCAGGAGGCGGCACAGCACGGCATTAAGCTGATCGACCTGGTCGTCGTCAACCTGTACGAGTTCGAGAAGACCGTCGCCAACCCCGAGGTCACCTTCGCGGATGCCATCGAGCACATCGACATCGGCGGTCCCTCCATGCTGCGCTCTGCTGCCAAGAATGCCACGAGCGTTACCGTCATCTCCGACCCGGCCGACTATGATGCCGTCCTGGCCGAGATGCACGAGACCGGTGGCTGCACCACGCTTTCTACCCGTCGTCGCCTGCAGGTGAAGGTCTACCAGACCACCGCCGCCTACGACACGGCCATCTCCCGTTGGCTTGCCGCCCAGGCAAGCGACGTGGCGGACACTTCTGCCAAGCTCGAGATCTCGCTGGAGAAGGTCGACGACCTGCGCTATGGCGAGAACCCGCAACAGAAGGCTACGGTCTATCGCTTTGCCGAGGGCTGCGAGAATACCGCGAGCTCGCAGTTCCCGCTCGTGGGCTCCGAGCAGATCCAGGGCAAGCCGCTCAGCTACAACAACTATCTGGATGCCGACGCCGCTTGGAACCTGGTCCGCGAGTTCGACGAGCCGGCCTGCGTGATCCTCAAGCATCAGAACCCCTGCGGCTCCGCCGTGGCCGAGGACATCACGGCCGCCTACGACCGCGCCTTCGCCTGCGATCCCAAGAGCGCCTTTGGCGGCATCATCGCCTGCAACCGCGAGGTTCCCTATGAGCTGGTTGAGCACTTTGCCGATCAGAACAAGCAGTTCGTCGAGGTTATCATCGCTCCGAGCTACACTGCCGAGGCGCTCGAGCGCATGGCCAAGCGCCCCAACCTGCGCGTGCTGGCCACCGGCGGCGTGGACCACGGCGCCCAGGTGGAGCTGCGCTCCGTCGACGGCGGCATGCTGGTGCAGGAGGTCGACCACGTGACCGAGGATCCCGCGACCTTTACGTTCCCCACCGACCGCAAGCCCACCGACGCTGAGATGGCCGAGCTCGAGTTTGCCTGGAAGGTCTGCAAGGGCGTCAAGTCCAACGCCATCCTGGTCTCCAAGGGCAAGGCCGGCATTGGCATGGGCCCGGGTCAGCCCAACCGCGTTGACTCTGCACTGCTTGCCTGCGAGCGCGCCGAGGACTTCTGCGAGCGCGAGGGCGTGGAGAAGGATGGCTTTGCCTGTGCAAGCGACGCGTTCTTCCCGTTCCGCGACAACGTCGACGTGCTTGCCGCGCACGGCGTGACCTGCATCATCCAGCCTGGCGGCTCCAAGCGCGACGACGAGAGCATTCAGGCCTGCAACGAGCATGGCATCGCGATGGTCTTTACGGGCGCCCGCCACTTCCGCCACTAAGTAGGGAAGCGGCGCTGCGGCTTGCCCAGTCACCGCACCTTGCCGTTCATTCGTCGCTCGCGTACCCAAGTACGCGTCGCTCCTCTTTCACGGCAATCTGCGGCACCTGGGCAACCCTCGCCGACCTGTTAGGTTGACTGGGGAGGATGGGATGTTATCTCGTCCCTTGGACTGGCCTCGCTTCTAAAATAATCTCTGCAAAAGACGGTCGCTCCGTTTGGAGGGCCGTCTTTTTGGTATAAGAGGACGGAATGACTAACACGAAAGGTATGACCATGCCCCAGATTGATGATGCCGAGCTATTTGGCAATGCCGAGGATCAGCGTGCGTACGAGGACTTTTGCGCCAATCAGGAAGCAGTCGAGAAGTTCACGCTCGACAAGCCCGCGCTTGTCTGCCGTTGGCGCATGTCCAACAAAAAGGTGCCCATGCTCAACCGTCACATCCGTGCGCTGTCCGAGCGTCTGGTGCAGGGCGAGCCGCTTACCCATAACATGCTCAGCTGGGCCAAACAGCACGTTGAGTGGTCGCTTGCCGAGGGCGATTACACGGCACGCGACGGCGTGCTCATGCTGGTGATCGACGTCAACGGCAACGCCGCCATGACGGTGGGGGAGTATGAGCCGCTCGCCGATACGTCGGCCAAGGCGCTGCGTGCCCGCTCCGCCGAGGCCCGCTCCGAGGCCGACGAGACCGGCGTGGCGCCCGAGCTGCTTGCTGCCGTCAACAACGGCGAGCTTGCCTTTGTGGCGCCGGCGGACGAGTGCCTGTGCGGCACGGCGACGCTCATCGAGCAGCTGGCCCAGACCAAGGGCATCCCGGTCACGCGCGTAGACATTCCCGCGCAGCTTAAGGGCGCGCTGTTCCTAGTGAGCGACGAGCACGGCGTGGTCCCCGCAACCGAGACGGACGCCGCCGAGGCCGACGCCGCCACGGTCGCCTTCTTCGCCGAAGGCTACGAAAAGCTCCGTGCCCGCCGCTCCTAACCTAAGGCGGGGTGGGCTTACTGAAGCGAGCGAGCGCGTTCGATGGCGTAGGCGAGCGACAGCTGCTCCATTTCCGGGGCGCATTTGTAGCTCAGCCCGGTGAGAGCCGTCACCTTATCGAGGCGATATCGAATCGTGTTCGGGTGCTGGCTCGTCTGCTTGGCGGTTCGCTCGATATGTCGGTCGTTCTCGATGAATGCGGCGAGCGTGGATTCCAGTTCGCTGCCATGCTCGCTGTCGTGCTCGCGTATCGGCGAGAGAATCGCCTCCGAGAACGATCGCATCTCCGGGGTTTCCGCAAAAGGCATCACGGTTCTCAGGATGCCGAGCTGCGCATAGCGCACAGGACCTTCGGCTCGTTGACAAGATAGGCGCTGTGCGTAAATCGCCTGCGAGATCGCCTGCGCCACCGCCTCGTCTCCAAACAGAATATCGCTGATGCCGAGCCCTTCCGCTCCACCATCGATACCGCTAGCCTCGATGAGTTCCGTGAGCGCCTGCACGATTCGCTCCACATCGAGCGTCTGCTCCGAGTCGCTTGTCGCAACGAATAACAGACCTCCGTCATAGGGCGCCAGCATGTTGTGGCATCCGGCGAGGGTCGATTTTGCACAGAGACGTTCGATTTGCAAAAACGTACGTGGGTCGAGGGGCTCTGCAAACGATGCGAACAGGGCGACCGCTTCGTCCAGAAATGACGGGTTGAGACCTCGAATGCGTCGGCAGATGGACTCGGGCGATACGTCTGTCCTCAGGGCATCGATTTCGCGCTGCGCGAAGTCGATGGACGCGAGCTGCTCGATATGCCGTTTGACCTCATAGATGACGCTGTCAAAGAACAGTGAGTCGTCGGTCGTGAGAAAGACTGGGTAGTGCCGCGCGTTGGCGTAGCGGATGGCCTGGTCGGGAATCGGGATGTGCAGGACGTTTTTGATGATAAGACCGCTCGTTCCCTTGGCGACGAGGTATTTCACGGCTTCAGTGATGAGGTACGGGTCGTCCTTCGCATAGAGGAAAGTGCTGAGGACGATCTCGTCTGAGCTGAAGTTGACGCGCTGGTATTTGCTCTTGAGGCCGGGCATAAGTTCATAATCGAGGATCCCGACGCCGGAGACGGCACGCGAGACGCCATCGCTGCCGGCGATTAGACGGACCGACCCCTCATATTCCCGTGAGAAGTCCGAGATGGTGTATAGCATCAACATCACCTTGTAAATCACTACAATAAGTATAGGTATAAATAGGATAATCGCACATCCGTATGCCGTTGATGCGAGAAATAATTCAAATAACTGCTGATAGAACGAAAAATCAAATTGAGAATCGTTGTAGATTCCAACAAGAAATGATCCTTGGCGGCATCGTTACTAAACCGTACAGTGAAGCAACGTAAAACTTTCGTTGAGAGGAGCGATGATGGGGCAGATGGTGGTGCTTTCGGCCGAGGAAGTTTCCAAGGTGCTGACGATCGAGGATGCAATCGCTGCCGTGGAGGAGGCATATCGCCAGAAGGCAACGGGCAAGGGTGTTGCGTGGCCGATGGTATATGAGCGGTTCGAACCCGACGTGGCCGATATGGATATCCGCTCGGGCGAGTTGGCGGGAAGCGGCCTCTTCGGTCTCAAGCTCACTGCCTGGTTCTCCCAGAATCCCAAAAAGGGGCTGCCCGAGATCTTTGGCACCACGCTGCTGTGCGACAACGCGACGGGTGAGCCGTTGGCGCTGCTCAATGCTTCTGCCGTCACTGGACTTCGCACCGGTGCCGCCGCTGCGCTCGGTGCCAAGTGGCTGGCTCGGGCGGATGCGTCCAAACTGCTTGTTGCGGGTGCCGGCCATATGAGCACCTATATGGTGGCGGGCGTGCTTGCCGCCTGTCCCAAGGTGAGCGAGGTCAAGGTGTGGGAGCCGGTTTCCGATGCCGCGCCCGAGGCCCGCGTCGAGCGCATGCGAGACGAGGTCGCCCATATCTTGGGCGCCTGCGAGAATGCTCGCGAGGCATCCACCTATTCCATCGAGGCGACGGCCGACGGCCAAGGCGCTGCGGCAGAGGCCGACATCATCGTGACGATCACGCCGGCGACCAAGCCCATCATCCCCGATGCATGGGTGCGCCCCGGTGCGCATATCTCCTGCGTCGGTGCCGACATGCCCGGCAAGCAAGAGGTCGCCTCGGCGCTTGTCGCCCGCGCCGCTGTTTACGTCGACGACCGCGAGCAATCGGTCTCGTCCGGTGAGCTGGAGATTCCAGTTGCTGAGGGTGCCATCACGCCCGAGAACATCAAAGCGGAGCTCGGCGAAGTCATCGCCGGCACGGCCGCGGGGCGTTTGGATGACGAGCAGGTGACGGTGTTCGATACGTCGGGCATTGCCGTTCAGGACCTTTCGGCATCGAAAATCGCCTACGACCGCGCTGTCGAGGCGGGGCTGGGCACCGTGGTGGAACTGTAAGAAAGCCAAGGAAAGGAAACGACAATGCAGATCAAGGATTTCGCCGTCGAGCAGTGGATGAACGAGTGGGAGACCAAGTGCACCCACAACGTTGCGGAGACGTGCGTCTACTCCCTCACGCTCGACCAGCTGTTCGAGCTTACGAGCACCGACAAGAAGGCGTGGCTCGATAGCCTGTGCTCGCGCCGATTCACCTACGGAGACATCGAGGGGCAGCCCGGCTTCCTCGAGGGGGTCGCGCGTCTCTATAAGACGGTCGAGCCCGGGCATATCGTGCCCACGCACGGCGCGACCGGTGCCAACTCCCTGGTTATTTCCACGCTCGTCGAACCGGGCGATCACGTAGTCTCCGTCAAGCCCACCTACCAGCAGCTTTACTCGATTCCCGAGATGTGCGGTGCGAAGGTCGATATCCTTCAACTCGATCGCAAGAACGGCTACCACGTCGACGTCGACGCGCTCGATGCCCTGGTGACTGATGATACCAAGCTCATCTGCATCAATAACCCGGACAACCCCACGGGCGCCCTGCTCGACACCGATACGCTCAAGGCGATTGTCGAGATCGCGCGCAAACACGACGCGTGGGTGCTCTGCGACGAGGTCTACCGTCTGCTTACTCAGACGGATGAGTACTCCGAGTCCGTGATCGACCTGTACGACAAGGCCATCGTCACCGCATCCATGTCCAAGGTCTGGTCGTTCGCCGGCCTGCGTCTGGGCTGGGCGGTTACCAAGAGCCCGGAGCTCCGTCGCGCGCTGCTCTCGCATCGCGACTACAACCTGATTTCCGCCGGCATATTCAGCGAGTCGGTGGCGGAGCTGATTCTGGGCAACGCTTCCGTGATCCTTGAGCGCAGCCGTCGCATCGTCCGTCAGAACCTTGCTGTTCTGGAGAAGTGGGTCGAGAGCGAGCCGCACCTGTCGTTCGTCAAGCCCGAGGCGGGTACCACTGCGCTCGTGTATTACGACTACGACATCGACTCCAGGACGTTCTGCATTAACATGATTAAGAAATCCGGCGCGCTCGTCACCCCGGGCGATTGCTTCGAGGAGCCCAAGAGCATGCGCATCGGCTATGCATACTCCGATAACACCGACGACCTGCAGAAGGGCCTGGATGCCATCTCTGCGTACATGCGTACGCTCGAGTAGAGGCTCGAGGTCGAAGTGATGGGGCCGATCGGTTTAGGACCGAGGGCCCTTTTTTCTCTCAAGGCTACCGAACACTTTTGTCATATTAGGTGCCCACGGGGTCGTATCGCTGCGACGCCGTGGGCATAATGGTGTGGAACGTGCAAGTTACGCGAAATGGGAGGACACATGGCGCTGATCTATGTCGTTGAGGACGACGAACCCATTCGTCGTGAGCTTATCGACATCCTTGCCCGCGCCGGGTTTGAAGTCGAGGCCTGCGAATCGTTTGAGCATGTCTCGCGCGATATTCTCGCCGCCGCGCCCGACCTGGTGCTGCTCGACCTCACGCTCCCCGTCAAGGACGGCCAGCATATCTGCCACGAGGTTCGCCGCGAATCCGAGGTTCCCATCATCGTTCTCACGTCGCGCACGACCGAGATTGACGAGGTCATGGCCATGACGCTCGGCGCGGACGACTTTGTTCCCAAGCCCTACAGCGCCCGTGTGCTCGTGGCGCGCATCAACGCACTGCTGCGTCGCAGCGCGGCTGTCGGCGAGCGCAGCACGCTCGTCCACAAGGGACTGGAGCTCGATCTTGCTCGCTCCATGGTCACCAATACGCAAACCGGTATCAGCACCGAGCTCACCAAAAACGAACTGCGCATCCTCTCGCTGCTTCTGAGCCGCGCGGGCAAGATCGTTTCGCGCTCGGCCATCATGCAGGACCTGTGGGATTCCGACGCCTTCGTGGACGACAACACGCTTACCGTCAACATCAACCGCCTGCGCACCACGCTCGAAAAAATCGGCATCAAGGGGTATTTGACCACGCATCGCGGCCAAGGCTATTCGGTCTAGGGGCCGGCTATGTCGTTTGGCAAGTTCTTTAAAGATGCGCTGCTTCCCGTCGCCGTGTGGACGTGCGGTGTGCTGCTGAGCTGCTTTGTGCTGACGGTTGCCGGTGCACCCGTCTCTGTCGTGGTCGTGGCGGTCGGTGTGTCCTTTATCTTCGGCATGCTGGGCATCGTGATCGAGTATGCGCGTCGCCGTCGTTTTCTGCGCCAGCTGGAGCGTGCGGCAGAGGAGCTCGAGAGTCCCGCATGGGTGCAGGAGATGGTGCAATGCCCGACCTATGCCGAGGGCGAGCTCGAGTACGAGGTCTTGCGCCGGGTGGGCAAGGCGGCATGCGACGAGGTTGCCGAAGGCCGGCGTCAGACCGATGACTATCGCGACTATATCGAGAGCTGGGTCCACGAGGCCAAGCTGCCCCTGGCGGCGGCTCATCTGATTTTGGAAAACCTGGACGGCAGCGAAGACGACCTGTCGCGCGTGGATGACCTGGGCCGTGAGCTGACTCGCGTGGAGCGCTATATCGACCAGGCGCTGTACTACGCGCGCTCGGAAGTCGTGGAGCGGGACTACCTGATTCGCCGCTGGGATCTCAAGACCTTGGTGACGGGCGCGATTAAAGCCAACGCGCGCGAGCTCATCGCGGCGCACGTGGCCCCGGTGTGCGAGAACCTCGACTTCGAGGTCTTTACCGACGAGAAGTGGCTCGAGTTTATTCTGGGCCAGCTTATTCAGAACAGTATTAAATATGCGCGCGAGGACGGCGCGAAGATCGTGTTTTCGGGCGCGTTGCTGGATGAGGGCCTGGCGAGCGAGCGCATCGAGCTCACCGTTGCCGATAACGGCTGCGGCGTGAGCGCGGCCGACCTGCCGCGCGTGTTCGAGAAGGGCTTTACCGGCGACAACGGTCGCGCCACCAAGCGCGCAACGGGCATCGGCCTCTACCTGGTGGCACGCCTGTGCTCCAAGATGGGTATTGACGTCACCGCGGCATCCGAGCCCGGCGAAGGCTTCGTCGTCACGTTTGCCTTCTCAACCAACAAGTTCCAATACTTTGAGTAGTTAGCCCGTATGGCGGTGCGGACGGCTATGTTCCCGAACGTGAACTTAGCTAAGGCAATTGGCGCTATGTTCCCGAACGTGAACATAGCCATGAGGCTCAAATGAATCTCCCATAACAAAAACGTGCAGCCCAAACAAAACGTGCCGCCCCAAACGGGGCGGCACGCCATTTTTCTATCAGACAACTCGCTGAAGCAAGGTTGCGAAGGCCGCGGGGCCGGGAGGGGTTTCCTAAGGGCACATCCCGCAGCCGCAACGCGGCGAGGACGTGCCCGTGGAAACCCCGCAGGCCCCGCGGCCGGTGGGAGCAACGCTACTTCACGACCAAGATGTCGCAGTCCGTATTGCGTAGCAGGAACGTCGAAATCGAACCCAGGAGCGCATACTTGATTGAGGACAGGCCGCGTGCGCCGCAGAGCACCAGGTCGGGCTTGACCACGTCGAGCATCTCGTCTTTGAGCGTCTCGCGAATACGGCCGGCGCGAATCATGACCTCGACCTCGGGAATATCGGGATTGGCCTTGGCCTCTTCGAGCTGCTTGGCGATGGAGTTCTTAAATGCCTCCTCTAGGCCGTTGACCAGATCGACCGGATAGGAACCGGCGCTCTCGAGCGCCGTGGAATCGATAACGTGGCCGATAATCAGCTTGGCGCCGTTGTTCGCGGCGACCTTGATGGCGCGTGCGAGTACAAAATCCTGCTGCTCAGTACCGTCGAGTGAAACAAATACCTTGGTGTAGCCCTCGTTCATGGTTTCCTCCTTGGTCTATCGCACGGGCGTGGGGCTCGTGCATCGGGCGGGCGCGGATGCGCGGCCGCCGGACACTTTATCTTGTTGCAGTTATACCCAAGGATTTGGGTTTGACCGCTCGCAATTCTGTGAACGGGCGAGTTTTTTGGTAAGGGTAGGCGCAGGCGCGCCGCCAACGGTTGATAATGGGACATCGCCCGCAACCGTCCGCAGAACAATATCGGCGGGTGTCTAACGAGGGGGTCCCTTTGGATATCATCGAGCTTCTAAAATCGGCCTTCATGGGCCTAGTCGAGGGCATTACCGAATGGCTGCCTGTTTCGTCGACCGGTCACATGATCTTGGTGGACGAGTTCGTCAAGATGAACGTGAGCGAGACGTTCTGGAATATGTTCCTGGTCGTGATTCAGCCTGTCTCTTATACACATCTGACGCTGCC
>CABSNX010000053.1 GCA_902479205.1 uncultured Collinsella sp.
TCCATGCTTGCGAACCAAAAGCGGCTGCAAGACGCCATGTTCTTGGATTGATTCGCTCAACTCACGAAGTTCAGTTTCGTTAAAGTGAATTCGCGGCTGATTAGGGTTGGGAACGATATCCTCAATAGGTAGTTTTGTTTCAGATGCGGCATTCGAAGCCGATGCAGCCGAACCACCGGTCTCATACTCGGCCTCTGAGACCAAAGCATTGAGTCCACGTCCCAATCCGCCACGTTTCTTTACACTAGGCACGCTTGATCACCTCTTTTGCAAGGTTCATATATGCTTTTGCACCCTTATTTTGAGGTGCATAGGTAATTACCGGTTCCCCAAAAGACGGAGCTTCGGAGATTTTAACCGTACGGGGGATCAACGTCTTAAATGCCTTATCACCAAAGTACGATTGAACCTCCTCAACAACCTGATTCGATAGAGAAGTACGCGAGTCATACATGGTCATAAGCACACCGTAGGTGTCTAAGCCCTTGTTCAGACGAGATTTGACCATCTTCATTGACTCAAGCAGCTTCGTAACGCCCTCGAGTGCGTAATACTCGCACTGGATCGGAATCAAAACGCTGTCTGCTGCGGTCAAAGCGTTGATAGTAAGCAGGCCGAGCGAAGGAGGGCAGTCAATGAAAATAAAATCGAACTCGTCCTGAATCGGCTCAAGCAAATCTTTGAGACGGGTTTCACGAGCAATTGCGCTTACGAGTTCAATTTCCGCGCCTGCAAGCTGAATTGTAGCCGGAATTACGAATACCTTTTTGCAATTTGTATCAAGAACAAGCGATTCTGCCGGCACATCATTCAGCAATGCATCATAGATGCAGTGATCAAGGTCTTCTTTTTCAATTCCGAATCCACTGGTGCTGTTTCCCTGCGGATCAAAATCAACAATCAGTGTCTTACGACCCTGCTCACCCAGTGCTGCTGCAAGGTTTACAGCCGTCGTTGACTTACCGACGCCGCCTTTTTGATTGATGATTGCAATGATACGCGTGTCTTTTGCGCTCTTAGAACGCTTAACGTCGCGAAATCCCACGGTCCCTCCTGGTGTGTATTAAAGCTGTCAAACGGAGGATGTTTCACGTGAAACATTCCGAATCGATAGCAACTGCTATGTTTCACGTGAAACACTGCAAGCTGTTAGTAACCATTATGTTTCACGTGAAAAATCTAGGCAAGCGGATTCTTCTTTGCCATGCCATTTGCACGAGGCAATGAAACGGATGCTGAATGACTCTTCTTAAGAACAATGAACTCCCTGTGACCCAAGCCTTCAGGCAAATCAATTGCGTCATTCAGAAGCAAAGTGAAGCCGCAAATCTTAGCTGCTGACATGCCGGAAGCAAGCTCCTCATCCGAAGGATTGCCCTTGGTGATAACAAATAGCCCTCCATCCTTCAGGTACGGAGCCGCATACTCAACAAGAATCGGTAGAGGGGCCAGTGCGCGGGCGGTTACAACGGAGAACTGCTTCTTATGGCTTCGAGCATATTCTTCAAGACGATCATGAACCGCATGAGCATGTTTCAATCCAAGAGCATGGACAAAGGAATTAACCGCATCAACCTTCTTGCCAACAGAGTCAATATAAGTAGCTTTACGATGCGTGGTTATGGTTAATGGAATACCAGGGAAGCCCGCACCTGTTCCCATATCGAGCAAAGCTCCCTCAGGAGCCTTATTGATATAGGGGAGCAAAACAAGTGAGTCGAGGATATGAAGTACGGCAGCATCTTCTACGTTAAGAATACGGGTGAGATTGGTTGTCTTATTTGTTTCTAGAACCAAATCCAAATGCTGAATACATTTTCTCAGCTCAACATCAGTTACGCTCAAGGAATACTCTTTGCAATAGGAAGTTAGACGACTCAACATCTCGTCAGCCTGCTGATCAGTAAGTACTAACAACGAAAGCTCCTTTCTGACAAAAATCAGTGTATCGAGAACTTTTGACAAAAAAAGGGGACGTGGAAACCACGTCCCCTTAGCATAAGCTCGAGAAGATTATCGAGCAACAATCACCACATGGCGATCAGGGTCAGAACCCTCAGAATGAGTATCGACGGCATCATTGCCACGAAGTGCAATGTGAACCAGTCGACGCTCGTAGGCATTCATGGGCGGAAGCGAAACACTCTTATGAGTGCGGATGGCACGCTCGGCAGCAGACTGAGCCATGGAGGCGACCTTATCCTGACGGCGACTCTTGTATCCCTCGACGTCCACTACAACCGGATACCTAAAGCCAAGCTTGCGGCTCACCAGCAAAGAGAACATAACCTGAAGAGCATCAAGAGTGCGACCATGACGGCCAATGAGAACAGCAAGGTCGGGAGCCGTTACATCCAAAATCAGCTCACCCTCGTCGCCCTCATACTCATCGATAGGAGAGTTGGCAGCATCGAAGTGCGAAAGGATGGAACGCAGGATGGAAATCGCAACATCGGCAATGGTGTCGAGCTCCTCATCGGTCAGCTCTTCACCAGCCTTGTAGCGCTGTGCAATCTCGGGATAATCGCCCGCGACCTGCGGGGCAACCTCCTCAAGCATATCCTCGATGATCTCTTCAGACATAACGTACTCCAAAAGTTAGGTACCTAAATAAGATTGATATCCCACTACTTCTTCTTGTGCGGGCGCGGCTTCTTCTCGCGACGAGTGACCTCAACCTGCAGCGGAGCGTTCTTAAGACGCTCCTCCTCATCGGCCTTCGCCTTGTCGATGACCTTCTGCGTCACAAAAATCTGCTGGATAACCTGCCAAGCAGACGAGACGTCGTAGTACAGCAGAACACCAACGGGAAGGCTCCAGCCCATCCAAAGCATCATGACCGTCATGACAACGGCCATCATACGCATGCTCTGAGCCTGCTGGCCGGTCTGGTTGCGCGACATATAGAGCTGCGGAATCAGGGTCAGGACGGCGAACAGGATCAGGCAAACCAGCGCAGGCAGTGCAACCATAAAGCCATCGGCAAAGGAAGCGCTCGGCGTGGTGGTCAGGTCGGGCAGGATGTTGAAGAACGAGAACGTGCCGTTGTTAAAGTACTGCGGCAGGTTGCGCAGCAATGTAAACAGGGCGAACAGGATAGGCATCTGAATCAGCAGCGGCAGACAGCCAGCCATGGGGTTGAACTTGTTCTCGCTGTAGAACTTCTGCATCTCCTCGGCCTGACGCTGGGGATCGTCGGCATAGCGCTCCTGGATCTCGAGCATCTTGGGCTGCAGCACCTGCATGCGAGCCGTCGACTTGGTCGACTTGAGCATAAGCGGCGTCAGCAGCAGACGGATGATGACCACCAGGATGATGATGGACAGGCCCCAGTCGACCGCAAAGGTCTGGATGAGCTTGAGCAGCTCGAAAAGGATGTTAACGATCCAATCCCACATGTAAGTTTTCCTCCGATAGCGAGTGCCCGCTAGGGCACAGGGTCATAACCGCCGACGTGCAGGGGATTGCAGCGAGCGATGCGCCTCACGGCAAGCCAGCAGCCTCTCAAAACACCGTGCTTCTCAATCGCCTGGATGGCGTATTGCGAGCACGTTGGGTAATAAATGCAGGCGTCAGGCAATAAGGGCGAAATAACCTGTTGATATATGCGAATAGGAGCGATGGCAACACGTCGCAAAACGTGATTGCTCATCGCTCCTCCCCGGCAACGCCGGCGCGCTTCATAAGCGAACGCAACGCCTTGTCCATCTCCTGCGGCGAGGAAAACCTCGTCTTGGGAGTTGCAAACAAGATGATGTCATAACCCGCAACGGGAAATCCGCAGCTGCGGGCGGCCTCGCGCATCACACGCTTAGATCGGTTGCGCACGACGGCACAACCGAGTCGCTTAGCACCAACGAAGGCGACCCTTCCGGAGTCGCCTTCGCCAACCGATTCACATATGGTCATTCGAATCAGAGGGTGATTGAAACGACGCCCCTGACTGAACACATGCTCGAAATCTTGCCGAGACTTAATAGTCTTCATGCGAGATGTGTGTATCGCTGCTAGACAGTGAGACGCTTGCGGCCCTTGGCGCGACGACGGGCGAGCACGGCACGACCACCCTTAGTGGCCATACGGGCACGGAAGCCATGGGTCTTGGCACGCTTACGCTTATTAGGCTGATACGTACGCTTCATCTTAAGTTCCTCCTGCTGCATTTCGAGTGTCCGCGGGGACGCGGACGCAGATATAGACACGTGAGCTTGAAGATTGTAGGGAAATCAATGTTCAAATGTCAAGAAATCAAAGGTAAAAGGTTGCGCAGTTCACACGGTTCCCCCATAAGCCAAGCTCGATTTAGCGGTGCATGGCAACTTTTCACGATATTTCATCGAGTTTTCAACAGGTCATGTTGGCAATGTTGAGAACTTTTCGTCCGTTTTCCAAAGTTTTCAACAGGTTTTGAAAGTTTGTCGAAAGATGAGAAACATTGCACGGTGAGCTACTATTTGTTCGAAACCTTTTGGAAGATTGCGAGCGGCATGTCTGACGACTTTTACACCATGGTCGATTCCGGAGACCCGGCACCCGACAACGAGCACATCACCGGCGTGCGCGAAGAGCGTGACGAAGGTGAACAGACGACAACGCAGGCGCCAAAAGCCATGTACGCCGCGCGCATCGCCGTCTATGACGACATGCTGTCGACACCGCGTGTGATCGTCATTGATCCGCAAGATGTCCGCACGTATTTGGAAGAGACGACCAACACCGTCTACCAGTGCATGAAAGAACAAGGTGGCCATATCTCGCTCATGGTCATCCGCGAGATTGTCGAAAACTTTATCCACGCACACTTTGCAGAGCCCATCATCTCGATTCTGGACGGCGGAGACACCATCCGCTTTGCTGACCAAGGACCCGGCATCGACGACAAGGAACGCGCTTTCGACTTTGGCGTTACCAGCGCAAACAGCAAGATGAAGCGCTATATCCGTGGAACCGGAGCAGGGTTTCCCATGGTGCAGGAGTATTTGGAAAACGCCGGCGGTGCCGTATCCATCGAGGACAACATGGGCAACGGCACCGTGGTTACGGTAAGCCTGAACCCTAAACGCGTGCAGGAAATCGA
Organism: uncultured Collinsella sp.; assembly: GCA_902479205.1. Lineage (GTDB taxonomy): Bacteria > Actinomycetota > Coriobacteriia > Coriobacteriales > Coriobacteriaceae > Collinsella. The sequence goes on from CABSNX010000053.1 coordinate 5,078, forward strand.
GCGTGCCGGCGGACGCGGTGCTGCCGTGCGGCCCGAGACGGAGCAGCCCACATATCCCCTGCCGGGAGCTTTTGCGCAGCAGCCCATGGCAACGCAGCAGATGCAGCCCCCCGTGGGGCAGATGCAGCAGCCCGGAATGCTTCCCACACAAGAGCCCCAGGCGGCATCTATGTCGATGACGCCAAACATGCCAGAGGCCATGCCGCTGGCAGATCAGGATGCAGCAGCAATGCAGCAGGCGACGGGGGCACCGGGTGGCCAGCAAATGGGCTATCAGCCGTACCAACGGGGATATCCATATCAGCAGATGCCGCCACTGGGGTATGGCCAGCAGTTCCCGCAGCAGTACCAGCAGGGATATCAGCAGCCGTACCAGCAGATGCCGCAGCAGCAGTACAACCCCTGGGCCCAACAGATGCCTCTGCAGCCTTACCAACAGTGGCCTCAAAGTTTTCAACAGCAAATGCCGCCGATGCAGAGTTCTCAACAACCAGCAGCTCAAATGATGTATCCTAATGCAGCAAATCAGTATGCGCAGCCACAACCGGACGTGTTCGTAAGCGATCGCGGCAACGCCGCGCTGGGCTATCTGGCGCAAAATCAAGCGTGCGGTGCAACCGATCTGGCGAGGGCGTTTGGAAACTCGGCCCCCACTTGGTCACGCACGCTCAATGACTTGGCGCAGGCCGGCTTGGTCATCAAGCATGGCCAGAAATACCATCTGACCGAACTCGGCGCCGCTCGCGTGCGAGCTCAGAGCTAAAGAACGGGAGAGACAGTGGACGAGGAAGCAAGCATCATCCTGGGGGATGCCATCGCCTTTTGCCAGCGCGACGGCCAAGATGCACGCCTCATCAACATGCTGGGGCAATCGCGGGCCATAAGCCTGACCGAAGATACGCTCACGATCGAGGCCCCCTCGCGCTTTGCCATCGCGCAGCTCAAAAAGCATCAGCCGACTATTGAGGCCTATCTGGAAGAAATCGCCTTTGCACCGATCGCGCTCGACATCGTGGCACCGCAAGGCGCCGCAACGGAATCCGCTGCCGCGACGGCGCCCGCCACGGCTCCCGCCGCTTCCCCGGCGGCACCGACCTCCGCAGGCGACGTGCCGACAATCGAGCACCAGCACAGCGATGTTTCCCGTGAAACCATGGCACCGTTGCCGACCGCGGCGGCGACGTCAACGAACGCACCCGTCACGCACATGCCTATCGCTCACGACGCAGCGGCGGGCGCGGATTCGGGCATTGCAATCAAGAACACGCTCTCGGCCGATGATTTTCGTCGCATGATGAACCAGATGAAGGGCGGAGCGCCGACTAAATCCACGCAAGCTGCGACCCCCGCTTCACCCATACCGGCGCCGACCGTGCCGGCCGAGCAGAATACGGATGGAGCCCCGCTCGCCGCGAACTCAAAATTTACCTTTGAGAACTTTGTCTACGGCCCCGAAAACAGCCATGCCTATCGCTCGGCACTCAAGTTTGCCGCCCTCGCGGACGAGCGCGGCACATGCACATCACTGTTCATCTACGGCAAATCGGGCCTGGGCAAGACGCACCTGCTGCTTGCCATCAAAAACGAGCTCGCCGAGAAGTCGCCCGAGATCAAGGTCAAGTATGCCAACTCCCAGGCATATCTGGACGACCTGATGACCGAGTTCGACCGCCAAAAGAAGAGCAACGCCCCCATCATGCAGGCGTACCACGGCGTGGACGTGCTCATCATCGATGACATCCAAAACATCATCGGCAAGCGCGCGAGCGTGGACTACTTTTTCCAGCTCATGGACGAGTTCATCCGCAACAACAAGAAGGTCGTCATCGCGGCAGACCGTGCCCCCAAGGACCTGAGCATGGACGAGCGTCTGACCAGCCGCTTCAACGCCGGCATGCTCTGCCTGGTCGCAGAGCCCAGCTACGAGATGAAATACAAGATCTTGCAGCGCTATTACGAGAACACCATCGTCGCCGCTCCCGAGGCAGGCGACGACTCGCTGCTGGCGGCCTATGGGGGCGACGGCGGACACCTGACCGACGAGCACTTTAAACACATGGCCGAGGTCTCGGGCACCAACATCCGCGAACTCGAGAGCTTTTGCGAGCGCTGCGCCGGCGAGGCGGGCGACCGCGAGCGCGAGGGAGGGGGACTCACCTTTGACGATATCGACGCCATCGCCAGCCAGTACTTCGACACATCGGCCAAAAAGATCAACGTCCAGACGGTTCAGTCCGTCATCGAAGAGCAGTACGGCGTGACGCACGAGGAGCTCATCGGCCCGCGTCGCAACGCCAATATCGCCAAAGCACGCCATATCGCTATCTACCTGGCCATCGAGATGTGCGAGATGACGACCACGGCGGTGGGCGCCGAATTTGGCAACCGCAACCACTCGACCGTCAGCACGAGCTACAAAAAGGTCCAGAAGATGATCCAGGAAGACCGTACCGTCACCGAAGACCTCAAATCGCTGCGCGATAAAATTACACTGCGCTCGTAGGGAAATAGAGACACCTGTTGAAAACTTGTCGAAACCATGGGCATAAGGTGTCTAAAACCCAACCCGCGGTGGTGAAAAGTTTTGCGCAGGTTTTGAACGTGGAAAACCACCCCCGTTGCACACAGGTTGCTGTCGATTCTCTTTCTGGGTCTGACCTGCGTCTTTGGGAGTAATCAACAGTTTCGTCAGTGCTATTACTATTATTAAGATATTTATATCTATAGAAAGGTATTAAAAGATGAAGTTCACCGTCAGCCAGAGCTCGCTTACACAAGCCATCGGCGTCGTTATGAAGGGTGTCGCTTCGGCGTCCACCCTTCCCATCCTGTCGGGCGTGCTCGTCAAGGCGCAAGACGGCATCTTGGAATTCCAGACCTCTAACTACACCATCTCGATCCGTCATCGCATCGCGGCGCATGTCGAAGAAGAGGGTGAGATGGTTATCCCCTGTAAGATGCTCTCCAATATCACCAAGACCCTCCCCGATGCCCCGGTCACCTTTGAGCTGTCCGAGCGCCAGGTGCTGATTGGTTGCGAGAAGAGCTCTTTCCGCCTGAACACGCTCGATGTCAATGACTTCCCCGAGTTTCCGGCCTATGCCATCGAGAGTGCCGTGGAGCTGCCGACCGATATCTTGTCCGAAATGGTCGGCCGCGTGTGGCGCGTCACCTCGACCGACAAGGCCCGCCCCATTCTGGGTGGCGTGCACATGAAGGTCGAGAACAACACCGTGCGCCTGGTGGCGACCGATTCCTTCCGTTTGGCCGTGTGCGATACGCAGGTCGAGACCTCGACCCTCGAGGGTTCCTTTGAGCTCAACGTTCCGGCCGACGCCTTTAACGACGCGCTGAACATCATGGCAAGCCAGGCGACCATCATGATCGGGGCTACCGACACCCAGGTCGTCTTCGAGGCCGGCAATACCACCTACGTGTCGCGCCGCATCGAGGGCGTGTACCCCAACTACAAGCAGCTCATCCCCGATTCGTGCGTGACGAGCGTCAAGATCGACGTCGCCGCCTTCAATGCCGCCCTCAAGCGTGTTGCCGTTATCGCGAGCGCCAACCCCGCCGTCAAGTTCGAGATCGACGTCGAGAACGGGCAGATGGGCCTGTCTTCCATCTCCAACGACCAGGATCTGGCGCAGGAGACGATCGATGTCGAGGCCAAGGGCGAGTCGGGTACCATCGCCTTCAACTACCACTACATCTTCGGCTGCCTCAATGCCCTGTCCAAGGAGAAGGAGATCACGCTGGAGCTCAAGAGCTACTCGCAGGCGGGCATCTTCAAGTCCTACGACAAGATCAACTACCTGTACCTGGTCATGCCGGTCCGCATCTAGCAACCGCCCTATGACCATGTTCGCCCGCGATCTTTCCGTCGCGCACTACCGCAGCTTCGATAACTATCGTCTTGCCCTGGACGAGGGCGTGACGATACTTGCGGGACCCAACGCGGCGGGAAAGACCAATCTCATAGAGGCGCTGCAGCTGCTGACGAGCGGCGCCTCGTTTAGGCATCCGACCGCAGCCGAGCTCGTCCATGATGGCGTGGGCTCGTGCAAGGTCGAGCTGAGGCTCGAGGGCGACGGCCGCGTGCTTGATATGGGATTGAGCGCGGAGGACGGTAAGCGCTCGTTTAGCCGCAACGGCAAGAGATGCTCTGCCGCCGGTGTGCGCGGGGTCCTGCCGAGCGTGCTGTTTTGCCCCGACCATCTGGACATGGTTAAGCGAGGCGCCAGTGTGCGCCGTGCCGCCCTCGATGACTTTGGCATGCAACTGAGCGCACGCTATGCCGATCTTGCGAGCACCTATGGGCGCTGCGTGACCCAGCGTAACGCCTTGCTCAAGGAGACCTGGTGCTGCCGTGAGATGCTCGGCGCGTGGAACGATTCGATTGCCCGTGCGGGCTCGGCCCTGCTCGTGCACCGGTTGGCCCTGCTCGACCGGCTGGCGGGCCATGTGCGCACTGCCTACGGGCAAGTGGCGTCCGGTGAGGCTGCCAACGTGACCTATACGTCCACGCTGGGGGATTTGCCCCAGGTCGAGGATCGCGAAGAGCTGAAGGGCTGGGCGTACGAGCGCATGCTGGCCGCTCTTGATGAGCACGCCGACGAGGAAATTCGCCGCGGCGTGACGTTGGTGGGACCGCATCGCGACGAGATTGAATTTACCGTGGCGGGTCGCTCCGCTCGTTCATTTGCCAGCCAAGGACAGCAGCGAACGTTGGTACTGTCCTGGAAGGTGGCCGAGGTGGCCGTGGCTCGCGATGTCCTGGGCACCGCCCCGCTGCTGCTTTTGGACGACGTGATGAGCGAGCTCGACGGCGAGCGTCGCGGTGCTTTCCTGCGGCTGATCGGCGATGATATCCAGACGGTCATAACCACGACCAACCTGGGGTACTTTACCGATGACCTGCTTGATCGAGCCAAGGTGGTGAGCATGGGTGAGACGTGCTAATTACGAGCGCGAGAGCGAGACGGTCGCCTTCAGTGGGTTTTTGAACGCAGAGCGCCAGCGCATCCTGGCGTCGGCGACGCCTGAGCGCCGTGCGCAGATGGAGGCTGCCGAGGAGTCGCGCGCGGTCTATCGCGCGTGGAACGCGGTGTGCTCGGGCACGCGCGAGGGGCGGCATGTGACGGGTCTGCGCTACCTGCCCGAGCTGTCTCTTATACACATCTCCGAGCCCAC
>CABSNX010000054.1 GCA_902479205.1 uncultured Collinsella sp.
AGACAGCCTCGGGACTCGCGGCCGTCAAAAAGCCTAAATGACCATAGGAAAGACCCAAAATGGGAATCTCGCGGTAGTTGAGAATGCGGGCGGCACGCAAAAGCGTACCGTCACCGCCGAGCGTAATAACCAAGTCGGCATCGTCAACATCGGGCGCAGTCTGGATTTTGGAGCGCTGGTCGGCAGCCCATGCGACCTCATAGCCCTGACGCGAAAGCCAAAGCTCGAGCATCAGGCCGCTCTCGACCGCCTCTTGCTTATAGTAATTGGGAACCAGAAAGACCTTCATAGCGTTGCAGCTTTCTCGCTCAAAACCGATACCTGGGATTGCAGCTCATCGTCGGTGCGTTCGCCGGGGGCAAATCTCGTGCCGTACAGGAAAAACTCGACGTTGCCCTTGGCGCCATGGATGGGCGACACGCACACGTCGAGCGGGAACAGGCTCTTGGCGGCAAAGAGCTCAATCGCCGCCACGAGCGCATCGCGGCGGACGGCGGGGTCGGTCACGATGCCGCCGTCGCCAACCAGCGCAGCCGGCGCCTCAAACTGGGGTTTTACGAGCGTACAAAACGAACCCGACGGCTTCAGGCACGCCATCACGGCGTCGATGATATTCGCGATACTCGTAAACGACACATCGCACACGGCCAAGTCGATGGCGCCGCCGTAGCCAAGCTCGGGCAGCTGCGTCACGTTGGTGCGCTCATGGAGCGTCACGCGCTCGTCTTGGCGCAGCGACCAATCAAACTGGGCGCGACCTACATCGACCGAAACGACCGTAGCGGCACCGCGCTTGAGCAGGCAATCGGTAAAGCCACCCGTAGAACAGCCCACATCGAGGCAAGCAAGGTCCGCCGGATCAATCCCAAACGCATCGAGCGCGCCCTCGAGCTTGAGCCCGCCGCGCCCAACGTAGGGAATACGACCCTTCACGTGCAACGGCAGGCCCGGCGTCACCTTAAGGCCCGGTGAGGTCAAACGCTCGCCGCCACTCGAGACCAAGCCGGCCATAAGAGTGCGAAGGGCATCCGCGCGATCGGCGCAGATGCCCTGTGAAATCAGTTCGTCATCGAGACGCACACGTTTCATGAATGCCATCAACCATTCGTATCCGGAGACGCGGCCTGACTATCCTGGGATTCGTTTGCCGCATCCTCATCGTATTCCTGCTCGAGCTTATCGGCCTCACGAGGCGTCAACTCAAACTTATCGACCATATCGACCGCACGGGAGCCCAGCTCAATCGCCTCGTCAAACAGATCGAGCGAACGCTCCAGGGACGTATCCTTGGAGCGAACGGTCGCGATAATCTGGTCCAAGCGGTCCGAGATCTCGTCGAAGTTGCGGACGGAACCCTCTGGCATGACTACTCCTCGACGGTACCGGTCTCGGCCTCGGCGACCTCGGCATCCTCGTCGAAAACGCCGGCCGCAGCCTGAGCGGCGGCAACCTTGGCGGCAACCTTGGCGGCAGCCTCAGCGGCCTGGGCCTCCTCGCGGGCACGGTCCTCGGCCAGCAAATCCTGATACAGGTCCTCGCCCGGCAGCTCTTCGCTACGAGCGATCTTGCCCAGCACGCCGTTGACAAACGACGCGGACTGGTCGGTGCCATAGGCCTTGGCAAGCTCGACTGCCTCGTTGATCACGATGGCGTCCGAGACCTCCTCGTCGGTGAGGAAGCGCATCTCATAGACGGCGATGCGCAGCAGATTGCGGTCGGCACCGGGCATACGCATAAGATCCCAGTTCTTGGCGACGGAGCGCAGGGCGCAGTCGATGCGGTCGATGTGCTCGTAGGCACCGCGGCACAACTCCAGCGCGTAGGGATCGAGGGGACCCTTCGAGATCAGGAAATCGCCCTCGAGGACGCGCTCGAGCGGGCTGTCCGTGGCCTCGGCCTGGAACAGCAGCTGCAGCGCCTGACTGCGGGCAAGCGTACGCCCGCGATAAACCTTAAGGCTCAAAGGTTACTCCTTGGGGAAAACGAGGCCGTCGATGCAAACGTCAACGCGCTCGACCTCGACGCCCACCTGGGCGTCGATGGCGGCAACCACGGCGGCGCGAACGGCCTCGGCGAGTTTCTTGAACGGATAGCCAAAGAACACCACGACGCGCACGGTAAGCGCGAGCTTGTCGCCGATGACCTCGGCCTCGACCGCCGGCTCAGAAGCCGGGGCCTTGGACGAAAGCATCATGGAGACAAGGTTGGTGGCAAGGTCCTTGACGCCCACGGAGGCGATGCCCTCGACATCCGTGACGGCGCGCGAGACGATGGCGGTCAGAACATCGGGCGAAATGCCGATGCCGTCAATCTTGATTTCCTGGGGCATGAGTCCTCCTAGAAGAGTTGGTTGCTAGACGCGGGAGACGAACTTGCCGTCGCGGGTGTCAACCTTAATGACCTCGCCCTCGTTGAGGTACATGGGGACCTGGATGACAGCGCCGGTGTCGATGGTGGCCGGCTTGGTGGAACCCTGGACGGTATCGCCCTTGAAGCCCGGGTCGGTCTGGACGATGGTGGTCTCGATGAACATCGGCGGGGTCACGCCCATGAGCTCGTCGTCGGCGAAGAGCAGCTGGCAGGTGTCATTCTCGCGCAGCCACTTGGCGTTCTCGCCCACCATATCCTCGGGAACGGGAACCTGCTCGTAGGACTCGTTATCCATGAAGATGTAGTCGGCGCCGTCGTTGTAGAGGTACTGGAACTCACGGGTGGTGAGCATGACGCTCTCGAACTTGGTGCCGGCGTTGCAGGTGTTCTCGACGACGCGGCCGCTCTTGATGTCGCGGGTCTTGTAGCGCACGAAAGCGCCGCCCTTGCCCGGCTTGACGTGCTGGAACTCGACGATGGTGTAGACCTTGTCCTTAATGCGGAGACCGAGGCCGTTCTTGAAGTCGGCGGTAGAGATAGTAGGCATAGCGACCTTTCTTGTTATTGGCTAGACGCACAAACGTCCAAATTACATACGAGCGAAATTATACACTTGCAGACGGCGGCTGCGGCGAGCGCATAAAAAGAGAACGCGGGACGCCCGAATCGATCCGGACGCCCCGCCCCAAAAATCTATCGAAATGGGCTAGCAGTCGATGATGTGCAGGTCATGCGGCGTCTTGGTGAAGGGCTCGTAGCCGTTCTCGGTGACCACGCCATAGTCCTCCAGGCGCACGCCGCCCACACCGGGCAGATACACGCCGGGCTCCATGGTGATAACCGAGCCGACCTCGATGGTGTTCTTGCTGCGATTGAAGTTGGGCAGCTCGTGGATGTCGATGCCCACGCCGTGGCCCAGACCATGGTTGTAGTAATCGCCATAGCCGGCATCGCCGATGATCTTCTTGGAAAGCTTGAAAATGTCGTTGCCCTCGACGCCCGGATGGATGGCGGCGACGCACTCCTCGTGCGTGCGGCGCACGAGCGCGTACAGGTCGAGCTGCTCCTGGGTGGGCTCGCCCATCACGACGGTACGCGTCATGTCGGAGCGGTAGTCGCAGTAGCCCGCACCGTAGTCCATCAGGACAAAGTCGCCCTTCTCGATCACACGGTCGCTCGGGACGGCATGCGGATTGGCGGTGTTGGGACCGCTCGCAACGATGGAGCCAAAGGCCAGGCTGTCGGCGCCGTTGGCGAACATAAAGTTCTCGAGCTCGTTGCGAACCTGCTTCTCGGTCATACCGGGCTTAATAAAGCCGAGCATGTGCTGGAAGGCGGCATCGGTGATCGACTGCGCGTGGCGCATGAGCTCGATCTCCTCGGCATCCTTGATGGCACGCATCTTGCGGATGTCGTCATGCATCAGCGGCAGCATGCAGGCGACGGAGCGGTCCTCCAGACCACGCTGAATACCCTGGTAAAAGTTAATCTGCATGTCATCCTCGACGGCGCAGACGCGGCATTTGTTGGCCGCAATCTTGCCGGCGACCCAGCCGGGGATGGTGCCCTCGTCCATGTCGTAGACCCAGGGGCTGCCGGCGGGCGTGTTCTCCTCAAAACTGTTGAGATAGCGCGAGTCGGTGTGGAACAGGCATTGATCGACCGTAATAAACGCGGCGTGCGGGAACTCGAAGGTGTAGTCGAAGACGCCCTTCACGCCCGTGAGCCAACGGAGGTTAGCCTCGTCGCGAACGACGATAGCGTCGTAGCCGCGCTCGGCCATCAGGGCACGGACACGCTCGATACGACCGGCAGGACCGGCAGCAAACTCAGACATGCAGATTCCTTTCTTGTTGTCCTCAATAAAAGCGGGACGGGCTCAATCAGCGCACGAAACCGTAAACGATTCGCAACCGATTAAAACCCGTCCCTCAAAATGATACGAAAGACGATGGATGTCAATAAAGTTAGAGAAGTTCCCTGCGAGAAGCCAGATACGCCTGCGCATGGCGCTCGAGAACCTCGTCCTCTACATTTGTAAGACGGATAGCACCAAGTGCCGCGGGCAGCGGCAGCATGCTGCGATTAGAGCGTGCGAACTGCTGCCTGCGGAACTCCGCAATAAAGGCCGCCGGTTCAAGGTCGAAGGCAAGCTCCTCGATGCCAAAGTCCTCCAGGCAGTCATCGACCTCAAACACGTAGTCGATATCGAAGTCGCAGGCATCGTGTGCAAGGCGCGCCTCAAAGCGCATACCCTCGGAAAGGAGCTGGTATGCGGGGACGTGCGCCGCAGCATCACCCAGGCAGGCGCGAAGGGTGCGCTCCCCCGTCTTGCCAAAATCGAGCGCGTGGCGAGCGCTGGGGTTCGTGGCCATGAGCACGTCTTTGCGCGCGGTCTGGGACCACTGCACGGCATTGACGAGCGCGACCTCCTCACCGGCAAGAATCTCTGGGACCGTCTCGGAGAACTGGTTCCAGCGCGACTTGCTGCTCGAGAGCATAGTGCCCACGAGCACCGCATAGCCAAGCTTAAGGTCCTCGGGGTTGGCCTCGCGAACAAGGTCCAGATTGCACACGACCAGACCGGGCTCGGGGCGCACCGCGATGGCGGGCAGCATGTGGTCGCCCGAAGCGACGAGCGGCTCCATCGTCGTAGCGACCGTGAGCATAGCGTCGAAGGTCGTCGGCAGCAGGGCGCACTCCGTGCGTCCGCACCACTGGTTGGCGCACCAGCAAACAACCGAGCAGGTTGCGGCATCGCCAACAGCAACAACCAAGTCATCGCAGGTAATACCGTTAGCCGATAGCGCGCCAAAGACAGTATCGGCGTCAGCCAAGGTCGCGCCATCAGGCGAAACCTCAAGCGAAAGCTCCGACACAGCAAAGCCGGCATCAACCAGAGCGTGCTCAACGATCTCACTAAAGCGATCGGACACAGCGCTGTTCCAGACAACCATCGCGCGCTTGGGCTTGCCCACGACCGAGGCAAACATGCGCGACAGCTCGCTAAACGCGTCAAAGCCGACGCGAACATCGACGCTGCGGTTTTGGAAATTGATGAGTTGACGGCGAATCATAGCAGTCCACGCTCCAAAAGCATCTCGGCACAAAGGTAGGAAACGTCCTCGAAGGACTTGTTGCGAATATCAAGGGTAAGATCGGCAGCTTGACGATACAACGGACGGCGATGCTCAAAGAGCAGCGCCGCGTGCTCGGGCGAGCGGAAATCGGGACGCGTGTCGGAGCGGCGGATCTGGCGCATCGAATCCTCAAAATCGCCCTCGAGGTACACACAGGTACCCATCTGGTGCATGAGCTCGATATTGACCGACGTCTCGACAATGCCGCCACCGCACGAAACCAGCAAGCTGCGCTCGCTTTGGAGCGAACGGAGCGCCGAGGTTTCGAGCTCGCGAAAGCGCTCCTCGCCCTCGGTTTCAAAAATCTCGGTTACCGATTTGCCGCAACGGCGCACGACAAGGCGGTCGGTATCAATAAACCGACGCTTGAACATTGTGCCCACGTTGCGTGCGAGCGTCGATTTGCCCGCACCCAAAAACCCGATAAAGAAGATATGGTCGCAGCCGTGCTTGGTGTGCTGGGACATGACGAAACCTATTCCTCGCAGGGAAGGTCGCGCAGGGCCCGGCGCTCAAAGATACGGAAGATCTGCGTATACCACAGGTCCTGAGTTGCCTGTGGCTTTACCAAGATCGTGTCGACGCCGGCAAAGTTACCGCTCCACACGTCCGTGTACAGCTGGTCACCGATCAGCACAGCCTCATCGGCCGTGGCGCCCAAGCGCTTAAGACCGGCCTTGAGAGCAAACGGTGCAGGCTTCATGGCATGGCTGATGGCCTCGAGCCCCAGCTCGCGTGCTGAGCTCATGACCTGGTCGCGATGCCAGTTGTTTGACACCATGCACAGCTTAAAGCCCTTGGCACGAGCGGCGTCGAGCCAGGCCGAGACGGCAGCGGGAACCTGCTCGGTATCACGCGGCACCAGGGTGTTATCGCGGTCGAGCAAAATGGCGCGCTTGCCGTCGGCCCACAGGGTATCAAGGTCGATGCGGTCGACCGAGGCAACATATCGTTTGGGGCTGAAAATCCTCATGTTTAATTCCAAGACTGTTGGTGCTCTTCGTAGGTCTGAGAGAAATACTCCTCGTCCTGCGTAATGTAGAAATACAGGTCATCGGAGTCGGTGGGCTCAAGGGTTGCCTTGAGCGCCTCGAGTGACGGAGAGCAGATGGGCGTGGGCGGCAGGCCCTCGTGCTTATAGGTGTTATACGGGCTATCGCTCTGCAGGTCGTCGGCGGTAACCTCGCCGCCGGTGACATACATCATGGTCGCATCGCTATTGAGGTAGCGCAGACCATCGAGCTTGCCGGCAAGACGGTTGTAGAACACCGAGGCGACATGCGCGCGCTGCTCGGCGTTGAGGCCTTCGCGCTCAACGATGGAAGCGAGATTGATGATGTCGTAATCAGACATCTCCACGCCGTAGCGCTCCTTGATTTTGGCCTCGCAACCGGCAAAATCGAGCGACTTGTACTCGGTGTTGAATTGATCGAGCATGGCGCGAATCACATCATCGGCAGACGGGTCCTTACCCAACGAATAGGTCTTGGGGAATAGGAAGCCCTCGAGCGAATCGTTTGCAGCGCCTTTTAGGAACGGATAGTCGTTCACATAATTGCTGGCCTTCGCCTGGTTGAGGAAGTCCTCTTTTGAGATACTGTCGTATGCCTGGGCCACGCGATCGGCGACCTGGTCAACCGTCAGGCCCTCTGGGATAGTCAGTGCATCGGAGCCCGCATTGGGGCCCTCCATGAGCTGCTGAACGACCTTGGTCGCGTCCATGAGCGTCGTGAACGAGTAGGTGCCGGGCTTGAGCGACATGTCGGCGTTGAGCTTTTTGACCGCCGCGTAATAATCCTTGGGATTTTCGACGATATGGTTCTCGGAGAGAATCGAAGCGATGCTGTCACCCGAGGCACCATCGGGAATAGTGATAGTAACCTGCTGGCCAGCAGTGACTTTCGCATCCTCACCAGCAAAAAAGCCCTTGACAGATGGCACGACAAAGAAAACGATCGCGACAAGCGCAAGCACGGCGACGACGCCACCGATAATCATAGGCACCGGGGAGCTTTTCTTTTGGGCACCACGGCGAGCGCGCGTGTTATAGCTCGAGCGCGTGGCCGGAGCAACGCCGTGCGAGCCATGAGCATGATGTGCGTGGGAGCGTGATTGCGGTGCCTGTCCCTGCGTGCGCTGGGCAGGAGCCTGCTGCTTAAAGCGGGAACCGCCCGCGGGCTGGGCTGTATGGGCAGCAGACTGCTGAGCAGGACGACGAACAGGCTGCTGGCCTGGACGCTGAGTGGGCTGAGTGGGGTAAGAAGAGGGCTGTGCCGAACGTGCGGCGGGTTGGGCCGCGCGCTGAGTCGGTTGCATCGGACGCTGACCGGACGATACAGGGCGTGGCGCAGACTGTCGTGTACGATTCGGCTGGCGCGGATCGAAAGCGCTAGACATGCGAAACCTCCTCGTTTTTGCGATCGAGCCACGTCTGCAAGAACAGGCTGGCGGCGATCATGTCGATCTTGCCCCTCATCTGCTTTTCGTTGAGTCCCTGCTCGCGCAGGATACGCTTGGCCTCTTGCGAGGACAGGCGCTCGTCCTCAAACTCCAGCGGAAGATCGAGCTCGTCGGCGATCTTTTGCGCTACGGCGGCAACGCGCTCGGCCTGGGGGCCAGGCTCGCCGGCCATGGTCAGGGGACGCCCGCTTACCAGGATGTCGGGCTCATAGTCCTCGACCAGGTAACGGAACGTCTTGGCCATACCAGTGACCTCGGCGGCCGGGAGCACCTTGACGGGCATCGCCATCTTGCCATCACGGCTCGAGACGGCGATGCCGATCCTGGTCTCCCCTATGTCCAGCGCGAGCGCGACCACAGCGACTACTTAGGCGCCGAGCGCGGTCTTGGCGGCCGCGAGGGCATCGGCGATACCGGCAGCATTCTTACCACCGGCCTGGGCCATGTTGGGACGGCCGCCACCGCGACCGTCGACCAGGCCCGCAATCTGCTTAATCACGTTGCCGGCGTGGAAACCGGCCTTCACAGCGTCGTCGGAACCGGCGGCGAGCAACGCAGGCGTGCCCTTCTCGGTCACGCTGGCAACGACGCAGGCGACAGGGCCGGCGACCTTCTGGTGCACGGTATCCCAGACGTTGCGCAGGTCAGCAGCCTCAAGGCCCTGGAGCTCAGCGACGACGAGCTTATAGCCGTCGAGCTCGACGGCGCCCTCGATGGCGCTGGAGATAGCGTCGGAGGAGCCACCGGTCAGCGCCTTCTTGAGCTTGTTAGACGTCTCGCGCAGCTCGGCCTGCAGGTTCTCCACACGAGCGGGAACCTCGTCAACGCGGCACTTGAGCGCAGCGGCAGCGGCGTCAACGAGTGCCAGGCGGTCGGCCATGTAGTCGAGGGCGCCCTTAGAGGTAACGGCCTCGATACGGCGGACGTTCGAGCCCGTGGAGGACTCGGAGATAATCTTGAACAGGCCGATCTCGGCAGTGTTGGCAGCATGCGTACCACCACAGAGCTCGCGGGAGAACGGCTGGTCCTCGGCGCCCACGGAAACGACGCGGACGACGTCGCCATACTTCTCGCCAAACAGGGCGACGGCGCCGGCGGCCTTGGCCTCGTCGATGCCCATGACGCGGGTCACGACCGGCTTAGATGCAAAGATCTGCTGGTTGACCAGGTCCTCAACAGCCTTGAGCTGCTCGGAGGACAGGGCCTCAAAGTGCGTGAAGTCAAAGCGCAGGTGCTCGGGCGTCACCAGCGAGCCAGCCTGGGAGACATGCTCGCCCAGGACCTGCTTAAGGGCGGCGTCAAGCAGGTGGGTGGCGGTGTGGTTGCGGCGCAGGAAGCCACGGCGCTCGGCGTCGAGCGCGGTGGTCACGGTAGCACCGACGGTCAGCGTGCCCTCGGCGACGTGCGCAACGTGGGCATACAGGCCGTTGTGGTTCTTGGTATCGGAAACGGTCAGCGAAACGCCCTCGGCGGAAAGCTCGCCGGCGTCGCCCTGCTGGCCGCCCATCTCGGCATAGAACGGGGTACGGTCGAGCACGACCTCGACATCCTCGCCCGCGGCAGCGGACTCGACGGACACGCCGTTGCGCACGATGGCGACAACCTTGGCGCCCTCGATCACATCGTTGTCATAGCCGTCGAACTCGGTCGCGGCGACCTTGTCCGAAAGCTCGACCCACACGTCGTTAAAGCTGCCCCAGGCGTCACCCTTAGCACTGGCGCGAGCGCGGGCCTTCTGGTCCTCCATGCAGGCGGTGAAACCGTCCATGTCGACGTCATGGCCAGCAGTGCCGGCAATCTCGACGGTCAGGTCGATGGGGAAACCAAAGGTGTCGTGCAGCTTAAAGGCAACATCGCCCGGAAGGACAGCGCCATCGGCGAGCGCGGCCAAGGCCTCGTCCAGGTAAACGCGGCCGTTGTCGAGCGTCGTGGAAAAGCGCTCCTCCTCAGAGGCGACGATGCCCTTGACGAGCGCAACGTTCTTGAGCAACTCGGGGTAGGCCTCGCCCATCTGAGCGTTGACCTCGTCGATGAACTTGGTCAGGAAGGCGCCCTCGATGCCCAGCAGGCGACCGTGGAACACGGCACGGCGGAGCAGACGGCGAAGGACGTACTCGCGACCCTCGTTACCGGGAAGGATGCCGTCAGAGATCATGAAGTCAACGGCACGGGAGTGGTCGGCGATGATGCGCAGGGAGCGGCTGGCACCGGAGTAATCGTCGGCGTCATAGGTCTTGCCGCTGATCTCCTCGCCCAACTTGATGAGGTGCTGCATCAA
>CABSNX010000055.1 GCA_902479205.1 uncultured Collinsella sp.
GATCCCGAGATGATCAACGAGGTGCTCGAGGTCATGGTCCGTCTGGCCCAGCAGGGCATGACGATGATCGTCATCACGCACGAGATGAACTTTGCCCGTCGCGTGGCCGACCGCGTCGTGTTTATGGCCGACGGCCAGATCGTAGAAACCGGCACGCCCGACGAGTTCTTCGACCACCCCCAGACCAAGCGCGCCCAGGACTTCCTCAACTCCATCAAGGGCCACTAACCAGACCGCCCGCCCGCCAGCCATGCCCATCCAAACTCGAAAGCTACACCTATGATCGGAACTCGCACTTCATCGTCCTACACCCCGCATGTCGACGTTGCCCCCGCCGACCGTCCGCTCATCCTCGTCGCGCCGCGCTGGGAAGAGGCAGAGCCGTTTTTAACCGAGATGCTCTCCCCCAACGAGGAAATCGCAAGTGTCTTTGTCGATGCCATCCTTGCCGCTGGCGGCCTGCCGCTGCAGATGTCCATCACCGAGGACATTGAGGTCATCCGTCATTACGTTGATATCGCCGACGGCATCGCCATCCCCGGCGGCCCCGACGTCAATCCCAAACGTTGGGGCGATGATCGACCCTACGATCCCACCCTCTGCTGCGAGATCCGCGATAGCTTTGAGTTTAAGCTGGTCGGCGAGGTGCTCCGTGCCAAAAAGCCGCTCTTTACCACCTGCCGCGGCACGCAGTTGCTCAATGTCGCCACCGGCGGCACCCTGTGCATGGACGTGCCAAGTCTGGGCGCTCGCGAGGGCCGCACGCAGTGGCGCCATACCCACGTGCTCAACGACCCCGTACATCCCGTCGAAGTCGTGCCGGGCTCGCTGCTTGAACGCGCGGTTGGCGGGCACAGGCTGATCCAGACCAACTCCGCACACCACTGCTGCGTCGATCGTCTGGGTAAAAGTACGCGCTTGGTCGCCAAGGCAACCGACGGCGTTCCCGAGTGCATCGAGGTCGAAGGCCAGCCATTCTGCCTGGGCGTGCAATGGCATCCTGAGTACACGTGGAAGACGCTCGAGACCGACTTTAACCTGTGGAAGTCGTTTGTCGAGGCGGCGGCCAAGGTAAAGCAGGCCCGTTAGTTCGCGAACCGCACAACAGACAAGGGCTCCCCGCCGGCCACATGGTCCGACGGGGAGCCCTTTTACCTATATGTAGCCGGCACACAGCCCAAGGCTCGCAAGCCCTTATTCAGCCGCCTCGCGCAGGGCCGACATCGTCGCCGCATATTGCTGCTGCAGCGCATGCATTCCCTCGCGAGCGCCGTCAACGGTATCGGCACCGCGCAGCGCCTCGGTCACCACGACCGCCGGCTCGTACAGATTATCGAATCCCAGGTTCTGGCTCACGCCTTTGAGCGTGTGCGCTGCCATAAACGCACCTTCGGCGTCTCCTGCCGCCATGGCGGCCTCCAGCTTGTCCATGCTCTCGTCATCCAAAAACTTGAGGGCAAAGCGGCTAAGCATTTCCTCGCCCATCAGCCGAGCGCACGCGTCATCATAATTGGCGCCAATCTTCTCATACGCCTCACGCATGGAAATCATGGATTAAAACTCCTTTGGTCAAACTAAATCGTGGGAAACGCGACAACGTCGGCGGGGCGTGCCAACGTCTCGGCAATACGGTCTTGCACCTCGAGCAGGCAGTCGAGCAACAGCGGGTTAAAGGTGCCGCACTTACCGTCCAAGATCATCTGGATCGCCTCCTTGTGCGGGATAGCGTCCTTGTACACGCGCACGCTCGTCAGCGCATCGTACACGTCGGCCACCGAAACCACCTGTGCGGCAATGGGAATTTCGTCGCCCTTAAGGCCATCGGGATAACCCTTGCCGTCCCAGCGCTCGTGGTGCCAACGCGCGATCTGGTACGCATATTCCATAAGCGCATTGCCGGCGTGATGGCTACCCAGCTCACGCAGCATGTCGGCGCCAATCGTGGTATGCGTCTTCATAATCTCGAACTCCTCGGGCGTAAGGCGTCCGGGCTTGTTGAGAATCGCATCGTCTATCGACATCTTGCCGATATCGTGTAGCGCCGAAGCCAGGGCGATCGTGGAGCGTTCCTCATTGTCGAGGGAGATCGCGCCGCTACGCCGGACCAGACAGCCAAGCAGCAGCTCGGTCAGCTTCTCGATGTTCGTAACGTGCCTGCCGCTCTCGCCGTTGCGAAGCTCCATGACGCCGGCCATGATGTCGATGAGCATGCGACTGTTCTTGACGCGCTCATTGTACTGCTGGGACAGCAGGTTCGTCAGGCGGCGCTGTTTGGCGTATAGGCGGATGGTGTTGCTTACACGGCGGCGCACGACACGGGAGTCAAACGGGCGGTTGATATAGTCCGAGGCGCCCAGCTCGTACGCGCGCAGAACCATATCATCGGAATCTTCGCTCGAGATCATGATGACAGGCAGATTGTCGATACCCGTTCGGCGCGACAGATCGGCCAGCACCTCAAAGCCGCTTATGCCCGACATGACAATGTCCAGCAGCACGAGCGACAACTCATCGCCATAGCGGTCGACCATGTCGAGCGCCGCACGACCGTTATCGGCCTCGAGGATGCAATACTCGTCCTTGAGCATCTCGTTGAGAATGGCTCGGTTCATCTCGGAGTCATCGACAATAAGCACCAAAGGCTTTTCGCTTTGGAAGACCTCGATGGAATCGGCATCGGTCACGACCGTACCGGCTTTTGCCTTAGCGCGGCTCAATAACTGGACAGCGCGGCCAACGCCCTCATCGACCGTCTCGCCATGAATGAGAACGCCACCAACACATGCCGTCAAGCTCACGTACTCATGGCCCGGAATAATCGTGGAACGAACGGCATCGGATACCTGATGCAGGCGACGGGTGAAGTCATCGGAGGGAATATTGGGCATGACAACCACAAACTTGTCGCAGCCATAGCGCACAAGCTCGTCAGTCGAACGGATTCCGCTGCGCATGGCTGTCGCCACAGCACCGAGCGCAAGGTCGCCGGCATGACGGCCACACATATCGTTGAAGACCCTAAAATCATCAAGGTCGATCATCGCAATGCCGGCATTCATGCGGGCGCTACGGAGCTTTTCCTCGTAATATCGGCGATTGCGCACGCCCGTCAGCACGTCGGTGTAGACAAGGTCCTCTTCTGTGGCCTCTTGCTCATCAATCGGACGCACCATCAGCAAGACGTGAGGCTCGCCCTCGACCTTTAGAGGGCGCAGACGGGCGCGGTACTCAACACCATCGTTGAGCAGTTGCTCCGACACCTCATCGGAGTCTGCCAAAGCCTCAAGACTCGACTGACGCAGACAAGGGCAGCGATCGCCGGCGAGCAGGCAGTTAGGCTCGCTCTTAATCTGATCGGCCGACAGCAAACGCACCACGGGGTAGGTCTTCGCGACGCGGGCGACCTCAGCGGCAGCCTCCTCGTCGGTTAGATTGACCTCGTGATTATTGAGCATATGGGGCCCTTTCGATAGTTTCGCATGGTAGCGGTGGGTTCCAAATGCTACAAGGGTAACACCTTGCCGATGCAGGTAAGCACGTGAATGCTGTTACATTTTTATGAGTTGGCAGACGACGCGATTGAAACCGCAGACGTGAGGTTTTGAGCGCATTTGTTAACACGGCCGAAACGTTTGCGAGTGAAGGCTGTTTTGATTTTTACGGCTGCTAGAGCCCCAGGATGCCACGGACAGTCTGGGCAGCCGCTGCCGGGCGATCGCGCAGGCCGTTGTGCGCGCCGGGAACCATTACGAGTGGACAGTCCAAAAGCTCAGCCGCCATCCTCGTGCCCGCCTCGCGGGGCGTGCCAATCGAGAGTTCACCCAAGAGCACGGCGGCCACCGTTTTCGACGCGCGAACGCTATCCCAATCGGGAACGCAGGTCATAGTAATCCCGTATTCGTTTGCCATGAAACTGCGGCCGTTGCGCAGGGCATGCTTGGCTTCTGCCTCGGTTAACTTGGGGGCCTCAGGGTCCGAATCGCCGATGGCGCCCAAGAAGGCCCGTAATGCCCTGGAGACCTTTCCCGCGGCGATCATCTCGAGCAAAACCGGGGCCGCGCCCAGGCCGGCGCCCTCATCCGTCACGGCGGGTTCATGCAGAATCGCACGCGAGATTATGGCGGGGTTTGCACGGAGAAGCTCCAGGGCCACCAGCGTACCGGCACTGTGCGCAAGCACGTTTGCCGGAGCGCCAATACGCTCGATAACGGCCTGCAGGTCGGCGGCCTGGGCGGCGAGGTCGTAGCGTCCGTCCGCAGCGTCGCCGCTCTCGCCGCAACCGCGGCGGTCGTAGGCAATGACGCGGTAGTCACGGGCGAGCTCGCGGGCGATACCGTCAAAAAAGACACCGTCGACGCACGCACCGTGCACGCACACCAAGGCGGGTGTATCGGACGATACATCCGGGCCGACATACTCGCGACAGGCAATCGTGGTGCCCGCATTCTCGACTGTAAAATCCATGTTGTGCCCCCGTCATCAATGCCCATCCAGTTGCACGTCAGTACGGTTGGATGGACCCGCATTGCCTTACGCCTTGTTAACAGATTAACTGTACCTGACCCGAGACTTTTCATGGCACCGCATAATGAGCGACGTTAAAAAACGAAACTTGTAAAGCAAGAGCCCGCACCTTGCTCTGGAGCCGATGCTATGCTTAGGCACAATTGTCTTGAGGAGCATATGCCTATGTCTACGTTTTTGAATGCCAGCCCCATCTTTGGGCCCGTCCGCAGCCGTCGCCTGGGCCTTTCGCTTGGTGTCAACATGATGCCGGCGAGTGGCAAAATCTGCACGTTCGACTGCATTTACTGCGAAAACGGCCTCAACGCCGAGCGCCCCTGCCATGAGCCGTACAACACGGCCGCCGTGGTACTCGACGCGCTCGAGGCAAAGCTGCGCGAGATGGCAGCCGAGGGCGAGCTCCCCGATGTGATCACCTTCGCAGGCAACGGCGAGCCCACCGCCGCACCGGAGTTTCCGCAGGCCATCGCCGGCGCCGTCGCGCTGCGCGACGAGCTTGCCCCAAACTCTAAGATCGCCGTACTCTCCAACGGCACGCGCGCCGACCGCCCCGAGGTGCACGACGCGCTCATGATGGTCGACGACAACATTCTTAAGCTCGATACCGTCGACCCGGCGTTTATCCAGCTGCTTGACCAGCCTGTTGGCCCCTACGACGTCGAGCACCAGATCGAGACGTTCGCAAGCTTTGACGGTCACGTTATTATCCAGACGATCTTTTTGACCGGCGAGTATCAGGGCAAGCTCATCGACAACACCGGCGAGGAGTACGTTGCCCCCTGGCTCGCGGCGCTTGAGCGTATTCGCCCACAAGAAGCGACCATCTACACGGTGGCGCGCGAGACGCCGGTCGCCGGCCTTGCCAAAGCAGCGCCCGAGGTGCTCGACAAGATCGCCGCACGCGTGCGCGCCCTCGGCATTCCCTGCCAGGTGAGCTACTAGCAAAACCACGCAGCAGCCAGTGCCCGCCATCCCGCTCCATCAGTTGCGGTGATATAGTTCCTATTTATGCTGTTAAACCGCTTAAATCGGAACTATATCACCGCAACTTTATGGACGCGTGAGTGGGCTATACTAGCTGCGGATGAAAGGAAGTTAGCCATGTATGACAAAGGACCCGTGCCTGGCCGCAACGACGCTTGCTGGTGCGGCAGCGGCAAGAAATACAAGAAATGCCATAGCGCCTTTGATGAGCGCCTCGAGCGCTTGTGGGAAGAGGGCTGGGAGGTTCTGCCCCGCACGCTCTATAAGACGCCCGCCGATATCGAGGGCATTAAGCGCTCGGCCGCCATCAACGTGGGCGTGCTCGATTATGTGGGCGAGCATATCGCCGCAGGCATGACCACCAACCAGATCGACCAGATGATCTACGACTACACCGTCGAGCACGGTGGCACGCCGGCCGATCTCAACTACGAGGGCTATCCCAAGAGCGTGTGCACCTCAATCAACGACGTGGTCTGTCACGGTATCCCCTGCGATACGGATGTGCTGCACGAAGGCGACATCATCAACGTGGATTGCTCCACGATCTTGGACGGCTACTTTAGCGACTCGAGCCGCATGTTCTGCATCGGCGAGATCTCTGCCGAGCGCCAACGCCTGGTCGACGTCACCCGCGCCAGCGTGGAGGCGGGTCTGGCGGCCGTCAAGCCATGGCTACCGTTGTCCGTTATGGCCGAGGCCGTGCAAAAGACCGTCGAGGACGCCGGCTTTAGCGTGGTGCGCGAGTACGGCGGACACGGCATTGGCAAGGAGTTCCACGAGGACCCGTTTGTGGGCTTTACCACCGAGGCACCCGATGTGGACACCATCATGGCCCCGGGCATGGTCTTTACCATCGAGCCCATGGTCAATGCCGGAGCGCCCGACATCAAGATCAGCAAGGGTGACGGTTGGTGCGTGCGCACCAAGGACGGCAGCGATTCGGCCCAGTGCGAGGTACAGCTCGTGGTGACCGAGGATGGTTACGAGCTGCTGAGCTGGTAGCTGTAGATACGCCGGATGCTGACGGGCACGCTCGTCTTGCATCCGGCGTTTTATTTAAACGTTTTGCCTGATAAAACCCGCCAAAATAAACCTGTCCCTTTTTGGCAGGTCGAGCGGAGAGGACTGCTAGTGAACATCCTGGTTTTGTTGCCCGTCAACGATCGTCACCGCGCGATCCTCGAGTCGAGCGCTCCGGGCGAGGACTTTATCTACACGAGCTCCGACGCCATCACGCGTGAGCAGGTCGCCAACGCCGACGTGATCTTGGGCAACATTGACCCTGCCTTGCTTACCGCATGCGAGCATCTCCAGCTGTTGCAATTGCAGACCGCCGGCTATGACGACTACCTTGCCGCCGGCACCGTGCCGGCCGACGCCAAACTGTCTTGCTCGGTGGGCGCCTACGGCCAGGCCGTAAGCGAGCACATGTTTGCCATGGTCCTTTCCATGATGAAGCGCCTGCCCGGCTACCAGGACCTGCAGCGCGAGCATCGCTGGGAGGACTTGGGCCCGGTTACCTCGCTCAAAAACGCCAACGTGCTGGTGCTGGGCGCGGGCGACATTGGTGGCCACTTTGCCACGCTCTGCCGCAGCATGGGCGCGCACGTCCGCGGCATCAAGCGCCATCCGCTCGTCTATCCCATTGTGTTTGAGGACATGGACAGCATGGACGCCCTGCCCGAGCGTCTGGCCGAGGCTGACATCGTCGCATCCTTTATGCCCAGCACGCCCGAGACCCGCGGCCTGGCGAACGCCGAGTTCTTCGCCGCGATGAAGCCGGGCACCTTCTTTGCCAACGGCGGCCGCGGCGATCTTGTGGTTGCCGACGATTTGGTTACCGCTCTTGAGTCCGGACATCTCGCCGGCGCCGCGGTCGACGTCACCGACCCCGAGCCGCTGCCCGCCACAAGCCCGTTGTGGGATGCGCCCAACATGCTCATCACGCCGCACGTCTCCGGCTGGTTTCACCTGGCCGCCACGCTCAACAACGTCGTCGACATCGCCGCGGAGAATCTGCGTCACCTGCAGGCAGGCGAGACCCTGCGCTGCTGGATCGAACACTGATTGTTCCGGCGTTTTCCAAACGCCGGAACCCCTCGACGCTGCGAGCCCCATGGGTTCCGCCGTTCTAACGAACGGCGGACCGGTCGACGCTGCGAGCCCGCCGTTTGGCCAATCTGCCGTTCAATTTCAAAGGCGCGACCAGAAGGTCAGCGCCTTTTCATTTCACGGCACCTTGGCTCAAACGGCAGGCTCTCGCTGACTTTTGCTCAACCTGTGGGGTCTTCAAATTGTTAGAGCGTTGCTAAGTAATTCTTTGCGTCTTCTACGCTCATTGCGGCGACTGGTGCGTGCGAGCAGAGCTTGACATCGTTGGTGACCAGAAGGTCTGCCTTTGCGCGCATCGCTGCCGCGATGATTAAATCGTCTTCGTAATCGCTATGGAGCTTACGCTGCTTACTCGCCATCCATATGTCGCTCAGGTCGCAGGGCACGGGCGTAGCAAGTTGCGACAACACATCAAGACAATCCCATGCGAGTGATGTCGCCGCCGAAGCGGCATCTTGAGACAGCGAACCGTGCTCGCGCCGATACCACGCCTTATGTTCGCTCGAAATCAAATAGAACAGGTCTTTGGACGATGTCGCCGCATACAGCAAATCAACCTGAGCCGCACATGCATCACGTAGAAACTCAATCGCCGCCGAACGACCGCGTCGCTGGGGAATGAAGTAATCGAGCCACACGTTGGTGTCAACCAAGATGCGTTTTGGATTCTCACTCATAGAGCCAGCTCATCTCCTCGCCATAGCGATCCGCATAGGCGTTCCGTTTGAGCTCTTCATTATCCGAGGGCTGCACCTTAGCCAAGTCAATTCCCGACTCGCGGCAAACAGCAGCGAACAGTTGCGAACCTTGGTCGATGAGTTCGAGCTTGTGCTTGGCGGCTTTCTCTCGCTCGCGCTGTTCCGCCCGGGCACGACCGGGCGAAAGGATGTCCTGGAGCGCGCCGGGCCGATCAGCCAGCGACGCTGCAAGCCGCCAGAGCGCTCGCACCGCCTGGCTCGGCGTCATACCGGCCCTGGAGAGAGCGGCGTCCCCACTCCTTTTAAGATCGGCATCGAGACGTACGTTGATCTGAGCGGCTGTTGTGGTCATGACCTCTCCTTAATACTTTATAATCATCATAAAACTCTATGGTAGATACGTAAAGCATGTATAGCATTTATAAGCATTAGCCGTACTCTGTACACAAAAAGCCGCCGAGGCACACTGCACCTCGGCGGCTACGTATCACCGATCTAGTTCGGTTTCACCCTTTGCATTCGTCCAGATAAAACCTGCCAAAATGAACCTGTCCCTTTTTGGTAGGTTTTAGAGCTCTACGCTTTCGGCGCCGTTGATGGTTAGGTTGCGCTCGTAGAAGGCGGTGAGGGCGCGGATGGCGTACATCACGTCACGTACGCCGCCGGTCTCGTAGCTCGAGTGCATGGCAAGCTGCGGCAGGCCCACGTCCACGGCATGCATGCTCGCCTGCATATTGGACAGATTGCCGAGCGTGGATCCGCCGGCCATATCGCTCTTGTTGGCGAAGGCCTGCGTGGGCACGTCGGCGTCATCGCAAATAGCTTGGAACACCGCGCGGCTAAAGGCATCGGTACAATAGTGCTGGTTGGCTGCCTCCTTGATGACGATACCGCCGTTGAGCACCACCTGGCTGCGGGCGTCGCACTTCTCGGCGTGGTTGGGGTGCACGGCATGCGCGTTGTCGCAGCTCACGAGCATCGATGCGGCAAGGGCGCGATGATACGACTCGTCGTCAAAGCCCAGCGATCCGTTAATGCGGCGCAGCGCGTCGGCCAAGAACGTCGACATGGCGCCCTGCTTGGTCTCGGAGCCAACCTCCTCATTATCAAAGCAGCAAAAGACCGAAACGTCGTGCGCGTTCTCGGCACCCAAAAATGCCTGCAGCGAGGTATAGGCGCAGGCCAGGTCGTCGAGCTTGGGCGTCGAGATAAACTCGTCGGCCCAGCCCCAAATGCGCGCATCCTGGCGGTTGACCAGGAACAAATCGCGGCCCAGAATTTGCTCGGGCTCAACGTCCAGCTCTTCGGCAATCAGGGCATCAAAATCTCCCTGCTTGAGTTCGCCGGCGCTGATGAGCGGGCACAGGTCGACGGCTCGGTTGGGAGCAAAGCCCTCGTTAACGCCGCGGTTCATGTGGATGGCAAGGCTCGGGATAATAGCGACCTCGCGCTCGGTGGCAAGCAGGCGGCTCTCAATACGGTCGCCCTCGCGTACCAGCACGCGGCCCGCGAGTGCCAGCGGACGGTCGAACCAGGTGTAGTCGATCATGCCGCCGTAGGCCTCGGTGTTCAGGCGCAGCGTCTCGCCCGCGCCGTCGAGCTCGGGCACGGCCTTAACCTTAAACGTCGGCGAGTCGCTGTGCGACGCCGTCAGCTGAAAATGGTAGTCGCCGGCAACGCCGTCCTCGCCCCACGTCGCGGCCAGGTCCTCGCCCACCTTAAAGGCAACAACGCTCGAGGTGTTGCGCTGCGTGTAATAACGCCCGCCCGGCTCGATATCCCACTGTCTCTTATACACATCTGACGCTGCCGACG
>CABSNX010000056.1 GCA_902479205.1 uncultured Collinsella sp.
GCTATTCGTCGGCAGCGTCAGATGTGTATAAGAGACAGCCCTTGAGGAGGCGGCACTCGGTTGCAAAAAGACGATCAGCTATGACCGCCTTGCCCCCTGCGAGGATTGCAACGGCACCGGTAGGGCCGAGGGCGCACAGGAAAAGCAATGCAGCCGCTGCCACGGCACGGGCTATGTCACGACGGTCCAGCGCTCGTTCCTGGGCCAGGTTCAGTCCTCTTCGCCTTGCCCTGACTGCCACGGCGAGGGCACGGTCATCGACCATCCCTGCGAGACCTGCGACGGTCAGGGCCGCACGCCTTCGCACGAAAAGATCGACATCGATATTCCCGCCGGCGTTTCGACCGGTCGCCAGCTGCGCGTGAGCGGCTTTGGCGAGGCTGGCCTTCGCGGTGAGCCCTCGGGCGACCTGATCGTCAACGTGCGCGTCGCCGACCACGAGCGTTTTAAGCGCAACGGTGACGACCTGTACCTCGTGAGCGATATCTCGATTGCGCAGGCTGCGCTCGGCTGCGAGATCGAGGTCGAGGGCATTATGCCCGACGAGGTCGTCAAAGTGACGGTCCCCGCCGGTGCGCAGTACGGCGACACCGTGAGCGTTGGCAACTACGGCATGCCCCGTATCGGCGGTGGCGGCTCGCGTGGCCGCCTGATCGTTCAGCTGCGCGTGCTCGTTCCCACGAACCTTTCCAACAAGCAGCGCGAGCTGCTCCGCGCTTTTGCCGATGAGATGGGCGACGAAGTCGCTTCCGGTAAGAAGTCGGTGACCGATCGCATCAAGAGTGCCCTCGACGACATCCTCGATTAAGGAGCCCGCGTGCTCGCACCTCATATCTCTGTCGTCAACCTCGGCTGCCGTGTCAACCGGGTTGAGTCCGACCGTATCACTGCCGATCTTATGCGCCTGGGCTTTGCGATGGTGGAGCCTCAGGATGCTGAGCTGATCGTCATTAACACCTGTGCCGTTACGGGCGAGGCCGAGGCCAAGACCCGTAAGGCCGTTCGCCATGCGCTGGCCCATCCAAACGAGCCCTATGTGGTCGTGACTGGATGCGTGGTCAATCTGCATCCCGAGGAGTTACTGGAGCTTTCGGACCGCGTGATCGCCGAGCCGTCCAAGATCGATGTCGCCGAACGCGTCTGCGAGGTGCTGGGCGTTGAATCCGATGACGTTCCCGCCTGCAGCGACGGCGAGGTGGTCGACGCGCTCGGTCGCTCGCGTTTGGGCGTGAAGATCCAGGACGGCTGCAACCATCGTTGCACCTATTGCATTGTGTGGAAGGCCCGCGGCCCCGAGCGCTCCGTGCCGGTCGAGTCCGTGCTCGAGCAAGTTCGCGAGGCTCAGGAGGCCGGCGTGCCCGAGGTAGTGCTGACGGGCGTGAACCTGGGCGCCTACGATGGCAAGAGCGCGACTGATGAACACGTCGAGATCGATGAGCTGCTCGAGGCGATCATGGAGCGCACGTCCATTCCGCATGTGCGCATTTCCTCGGTCGAGCCCATGGATATCTCCGAGTCCCTGCTTAAGGTCATGGCGCGCTATCCGAAGCGCATCGCCCCGTTTTTACACCTGCCCGTGCAGTCCGGCTGCACCAGGACACTGCATCGCATGGGCCGTCCCTATAGCGCCGAGGCCTTCGAGGAAACGGTGCGCATGATTCGCACCAACTTGCCTCAGGTGTCCCTTTCGTGCGATGTCATCGTCGGTTTTCCCGGTGAGACGGACGAGGAGTTTGAGGAGTCGCTGGCACTGTGCCGCCGTGTGGGCTTTTCGCGTATGCACGTGTTCCGCTACAGCAAGCGTCCCGGTACCCTTGCTGCCGATATGCCCGACCAGGTGCCGCCCGAGGTTATGGCCGAGCGTAGCCGCCGCATGAGGGCCGCGGCGCAGGAACTCGCCATTGCCGACGCTCGCCGTCGCGTGGGAACCGTCGAGCGTGCCGTGCTTGAGTATGGCGACAACCTGACGCTCGGTTCGTTCCATCATGCCCGTCTTGACGATACCTGTGGACTCACAGCCCCGTGCCTGCTCGATGTTGCTATCATCGGAGTCGATGATTCCGGCTTGGTCCATGCACGCAGGGAGGTTCATGGAAGCCTCGAAGATTAGACTTACCGTTCCCGAGGGGATTGATCCCTCGCGCGTTTTGGGCGCCGGCGACGGTGTCCTTCGTGCACTCGAGAGTTTGGTTCGTGCCCATGTGGTCGTCCGTGGCGACAGCATCGCCGTGAGCGGTGACCCGGACGAGGTCGAGCTCGTGGCGCGTTTTTTCGACCATACTTTTCGCGAGGCGGCCGCCGGACGCACGCTGTCTGCCGACGATGTTTCTCGCTGCCTGGCCGTCTTGCGCGACGGTGAGCACGAGGCTACGTCGCTTCGCGATGATGTGCTGCTTTCGTATCGCGGTCGTGCCATTCGCCCCAAGACGCTCGGCCAAAAGCGCTACGTGGATGCCATCCGCTCGCATACCATCACGTTTGGCCTTGGTCCCGCCGGTACCGGTAAGACCTATCTGGCCATGGCGCTCGCCGTTGCCGCGCTCAAGCGTCACGAGGTGGGCCGTCTGATCTTGACGCGTCCGGTTGTCGAGGCGGGGGAGAATCTGGGCTTTTTGCCCGGTACCCTCGAGGAAAAGATTGACCCCTACATGCGTCCGCTCTACGACGCCCTTTTTGACATGATGGATCGCGAGCGCACCGATGAGCTCATGGAGCGCGGCGTGATTGAGATCGCCCCGCTTGCCTACATGCGCGGCCGCACGCTGAGCGATGCCTTCGTGGTGCTCGACGAGGCGCAAAATACCACGCCCGAGCAGATGAAGATGTTCCTGACGCGCCTGGGTTTTAACTCCAAGTTTGTGATTACCGGCGACCTGAGTCAGCGCGACCTGGTGGGTCGTCGCGGCGGTCTTGCCGACGTTGAGCGGATTTTAGGCCGTGTCGACGATGTCGCATTTTCTCACCTCGAGCGTGCCGACGTGGTGCGCCATGCCTTGGTGGGGCGTATCGTCGAGGCATACGATGCTTATGATGATGTGCGCGATAAGCGCGTGCACGACCGAAAGGAGTCCCGTTGAGTGTATTGATCAGCAACGATGCCGAGCTCGATACGCTGCTCGACGCGCAGGAGGTAGAGCACATCTGCGAGGTCGTGCTTGCCGCCGAGGGCGTTGAGCGTGAAGTTGAGATTTCCCTTTCGTATGTCGATGAGGACGAGATGCACGAGCTCAACCACGAGTGGCGCGGTATCGACCGTACCACCGATGTCCTCTCGTTTGAGTGCGACTCGGCCTTTGACGAGGATATTCCCGCCGACGAGACGCTCGAGCTCGGCGATATTATCCTGGCCCCGGAGGTCATTGCCCGCCAGGCCCCCGGCTTTGGTAATAGCCCTACCGACGAGTGCCGCCTGATGCTCGTGCATGGCATGCTGCACCTGCTGGGGTATGACCATATCGAGGACGACGAGGCCGAGGTCATGGAGGCCCGCGAGGACGCCATCTTGCGCGATCTGGCGCTCGAGCGCGGCGAGGACCCCAAGCTGGTCCACGTCGGCCCCATCACCAACCACGCCCACGACTAGGAGCCGTCTATGATTCCCGGATCGAACAAGGACCATCCGTCCTTCTTAAAGTCGTTCTCCTACGCCATGGAGGGCTTCGTCACCGCCGTTAAGACCGAGCGCAACATTAAGGTCATGCTCGTGGCGGGCGTGTGCACCGTCATTGCCGGCTGCATCGTGGGGCTCGATATTGCCGAGTGGGCTACGGTCATCATCTGCTGCGGCCTGGTGATTCACGGCGAGCTGTGCAACACCGCCATGGAGGCGATTGTCGACCTGGCGACCCAGGAGCTGCATCCGCTGGCCAAGCGCGCGAAGGATATCGCCGCTGCGTCTGTATACGTTCTTTCCATTACCGCCGCGATCGTGAGCTTGCTTGTCTTTGCCCACGCGCTCGACTTTATTTAGAAAGGGATTTTCATGTCCGACAATATGCAGCCTATCGATGAAACTCTGGACGACGAGTCCCTGGATGCGGTGGATGCCGAAGCGACAGAGGCCTATGAGGATGTCGAGGAGTTCGACCCGTTTGAGGGCATGAGCGACGAGGAGCTCGACGCCCTGTGCGACGAGGACGACAGCCTCGCGGGCTTTGGCGACGTTGAGCCCGGTTTCCGCAGCGGCTTCGTGGCCTTGGTCGGCCGCCCCAATGCCGGTAAGTCCACGCTGCTCAACGCCTGCTATGGCAAAAAGGTTGCCATCACCTCGCCGGTGGCCCAGACGACCCGCCGTCGCATGCGCGCCGTCGTCAACCGTCCTGGCTACCAGCTGGTTTTTGTCGATACCCCGGGTATTCACAAACCCAAGGACGGTCTGGGATCCGAGCTCAACAAGAGCGCGCTGTTCGAGCTGAACGATGTCGATGTCGTCGCGTTTTTGATTGATGCCACCAAGCCGATCGGCAGGGGAGACGCCTGGGTTGCCGAGCGCGTCAAGAACGCCCGTTCCAAGAAGGTCCTGGTGCTCACCAAGGCCGATGAGGCCGACCCCGCACAGGTCATGGAGCAGCTTCAGGCCGCCCACGAGCTTATGGAATATGACGACGAGATCGTGACGTCGTCGGTCAAGAACTTCAACGTCGATGCCTTTATCGAGACCGTTGCGCACTTTTTGCCCGAGGGCCCGCGTTGGTTCCCCGAGGACATGGGTACCGACGCTTCCGACGAGACCCTCGTTGCCGAGTTTGTGCGCGAGAAGGTCCTGCGTCGCACCCGCGACGAGATCCCGCATTCCGTTGGCGTGATTTGCGATGCGCTCGAGCAGACCAAGAAGGTGCTGCGCGTGCACGCCACCATTTACGTCGAGCGCGAGGGCCAAAAGGGCATCATCATCGGCAAGGGCGGTGAGATGATCAAGCATATCGGTATCGACGCCCGTCGCGATCTTGAGCGCATCTTTGGCACGCAGGTCTTTTTGGAGCTGGACGTGAAGGTCAAGGCCGGTTGGCGTGACGACGAGGCCCAGATTCGCCGCTTTGGCTACAACGCCGAGGACTAAGGACGCGCGGCTCGCATGGCAGGCTCCCGGACATATCGCACGAAGGTGCTCGTCCTCGACAAGACCAAGCTCAAAGAGACGGACCTGATCCTGACGATGCTTGACGAACGGGGGCGGCAGGTGCGCGCTGTGGCTAAGGGCGCACGTAAGCCTGGCGGTCGCCTTGCGGCCCGCTGCGAGCTCTTCTGTACCGTCGATATGCTGCTCGCGCATGGACGGTCGCTCGACGTGGTTTCCCAGGCTGAGCTTATGGAGGCGCCGCTCGGCGCTGCGCCCGATTACGAGACGACCTGCGCCGCAAGCGCGATCGCCGAGGTTGCGCGTGTGTGCTCGTTCGAGGACGCCGAGGACCCGTTTACCTTTGCCATAACACAGCGAGCGCTTGCCCTGGTGGGCAGCGGGCTCGACACGGCGCATATGGATCTGCTTGTGGCGGCATATGTCTTTAAGCTGCTGTCGCACGTTGGCTATCGACCCGATTTTTCTGCCTGCGTGCTGTGCGGAGACCCCATGCTGTCGTATTTTTCGCCCCGGGCGGGCGGTCTTCTGTGCGGGTCGTGCGCGTCGAGCGTTCCGGGTGCCGAGTTGGTGTCGACCGGTGAGGTCGCGTGGCTGCGCGCCCTCATGTCCATGACCTTCGATGCACTCATGGCCGAGAGGGTCGATCCCCATACCGCTGCCTTTTTGTTGGGGCTTTCGCATGTTTGGGCTGCGACGCACACCGATCAGCGCCTCCGTGCGATGGAATTCATGTTGGGTCGGTGATGATGCGCAGTCGCGGGCTGCTTGTGGTAACATACCGACCTGTTAGTACCTCGATCTTGGATGCTCGCTCCACCGGCGGCTTCCCAGTCCGAGGCGAATAGCGTCGCCCGAGGGCGACAAGAAACGAAAGGTGAAACAATGACTGTTTCCAAAGAGCGCAAGGCGGAGCTGACTGCCCAGTTCGGTAACACCCCGGTCGACACCGGCAACCCCAAGGTTCAGGTCGCCATCCTGTCCGAGCGCATCAAGGAGCTGACCGAGCACATGAAGTCCCACCAGAAGGACTTCCACACCCGTCGTGGCCTGCTCATGCTCGTCGGCCGTCGTCGTCGTCTTCTCTCCTACATTAAGAAGAACGACATCGTCGAGTACCGTGAGCTCATCAAGGCTCTGGGCATCCGCGACAACATCCAGTAAGGATTTGTACATGCTAAGAGCGTCCTGCGCAGCGGGGCGCTCTTTTTGTGTAAGGGCGCGAACAATCACGCTCTGAAGCGTGGCGGGGGCAGGGGGCCTGCGTCACATGAGAAGCCCGCAGGCAAGGGGCCTGTGGGGTAAAGGAGAACAATGACACTCGTATCCAAGACCTTTGAGCTGTACGGCAAGACCTACACCTTTGAGTCGGGCGAGCTTGCCAAGCAGGCCACCGGCGCCTGCCTGGTCAAGCAGGGCGACACCACGATGCTCGACACCGTGGTCGTCTCCAAGGAGCGCAAGAACTACGACTTCTTCCCGCTGACCGTCGACTTCAACGAGAAGATGTACGCAGCCGGCCGCATCCCGGGTGGTTACCTCAAGCGTGAGGGTCGTCCCAGCGAGAAGGCCACGCTCACCGCGCGCATGATCGACCGTCCGATTCGCCCGAGTTTCCCGGACGGCTTCCGCAACGAGGTGCACATCGTCGCCACCTCGCTCGTCGCCGACCAGGTCAACCCTTTCGACGTCATTAACGTCATGGGCGCTTCCCTGGCCATGACGCTCGGCGGCGTGCCCTTCGAGGGCCCGCTTGCCTGCGTGCGCATCGGCCGCAACGTGGAGACCGGCGAGTTTATCGTCAACCCCACCTACGAGGAGCGCGAGAACTCCGATCTGGACCTGGAGCTGGGCGGCTCTGCCGACTTCATCTCGATGGTCGAGGCCGGCGCCGAGGAGATCTCCGAGGACGACATGCTCGCCGCCATGAAGTTTGGCCAGGAGGCCCTTGCTGCCTTCTGCCAGGCCCAGGACGAGTTCGTCGCCGAGTGGGAGCAGGTCAACGGCCCCATCGTCAAGAAGGAGTACCCGCTCGACCAGCCCGTCGAGGAGGTCCAGGAGCGCATCTTTGCCCACTACGACGAGATGGCAGCTGCCCTTCGCGACGCCGACAAGCTCTCTCGTATCGGTAAGGTCGAGGCTCTGAAGGAGTCCATCCGCGCCGAGTTTACCGAGGAGGAGCAGGCCGCTTGGGAGCGCGAGATCCCCGTGGCGCTCAAGAAGCTCGAGAAGAAGGCCATGCGCACCATGGTCGTCGAGACTGGCGAGCGCGTCGATGGCCGTGCTGCAGACGAGATCCGTCCCATCATGGTGAAGGATAACTACCTGCCGCTCGTTCACGGCTCCGGTCTGTTCCAGCGTGGCCAGACCCAGGTGCTCTCCGTCCTGTCGCTCGGCATGCTCAACGAGGGCCAGCGTCTGGATACCATCGAGCCCACCGAGGGCAAGCGCTATATGCACCACTATAACTTCCCGCCGTTCTGCACCGGCGAGACCGGCCGCATGGGCAGCCCCAAGCGTCGCGAGATCGGTCACGGCAACCTTGCCGAGCGCGCTCTGCTCCCGGTGCTCCCCGACGAGAACGAGTTCCCCTACGCCATCCGCGTCGTCTCCGAGGTCATGGAGTCCAACGGCTCCTCTTCGATGGCTTCGACCTGCGGCTCCACGCTCGCCCTTATGGACGGCGGCGTGCCCATTAAGCGCCCGGTCTCCGGTATCGCCATGGGTCTGATCCAGGAGGAGGGAAAGACCGTGGTCCTGTCCGATATCCAGGGTCTCGAGGACTTCTTGGGCGACATGGACTTTAAGGTCACCGGCACCACCGAGGGCATCACCGCCCTGCAGATGGATAACAAGGCCACCGGCCTAACCTTCGACATCCTGGCCCGCGCCCTGCAGCAGGCCAAGGAGGGTCGCGCCTTCATCCTGCAGAAGATGCTCGATGTGATTCCCGAGCCGCGCCACACCACACGCAGCACCGCTCCGCGCATCGTCTCCATCCAGGTTCCT
Source organism: uncultured Collinsella sp. (assembly GCA_902479205.1). Lineage (GTDB taxonomy): Bacteria > Actinomycetota > Coriobacteriia > Coriobacteriales > Coriobacteriaceae > Collinsella. The sequence goes on from CABSNX010000056.1 coordinate 8,087, forward strand.
ACCGATAAGATTCGCGACGTCATTGGCTCCGGCGGCAAGGTCATCCGCGGTATCCAGGACGAGACCGGCGCTTCGGTCGACATCCAGGAGGACGGCACCGTCTTTGTCGGCGGCACCGGCGAGTCCGTCGACCAGGCCGTCGAGCGCATCAAGCTCATCATCAAGGTTCCCGAGCCGGGCGAGGAGTACACCGGTCGCGTGGTCTCCATCCAGCCCTTCGGCGCCTTCGTCAACCTGCTGCCTGGCAAGGACGGCCTGCTGCACATCTCCCGCGTCGCCAAGGGCCGCGTGGAGAAGGTCGAGGACGTTCTCAACGTGGGCGACGAGGTCAAGGTCGTCGTCATCGAGGTCGACGATCGCGGCAAGATCTCGCTTGATCGTCTCGACAAGCCCGAGGCCCCGGCTCGCTCTGAGGGTTCCTCCGAGGGCGATGGCGAGCACTTCCAGCGCCGTGAGCGTCCGCGTCGCGAGCGCTCCGAGCGCAGCGACCGTCCGCGCCGTCCCGGCGACAACGGAGGCCGCAAACCCCGCCGTCACCAAGACGCCGAGTAACAGCCGTACATATACTGCTCAACAAGGGCGACTCCGGACAGGGGTCGCCCTTTTGCTATTCCCCGCGGGGCCGCGGGTAAAGTTTCCTGCTCTACAGTCCTGCTCGCACGGAGAGCACATTAAGTGCTCTCCGGCTCGTGCGGAACTCGCGATAAACTTTACCCGCGGCCCCCGCCGGGAATAGCAAAAGGGCTGGTTGGTGCGGGTTTCGATTTTGTTAGACAGTCTATTCGGTTATCTGAATTCAGATCTTTAGATAATCGCATGTGCGGCATTACCCCAGATAAAACCAACCAAAATAAACATGTCCCTTATTGGCAGGTTTCCCGTGGGGCGGGCACCGATGAAGTTTATCGCGAGTTCCGCACGAACAGGAGGCCACTTAATGTGGCCTCCGTCGTGAGCAGGACTGTAGAGCAGGAAACTTCATCGGTGCCCGCCCCACGGGAAACCGGCGGGATAGACCGGCTCAGATGGGGCTTTGATGCATGGGTGGTCTGTTGGTGGGCAAATGGGTATGATGCTGTAGTTACTGCATCGACTCTGTGATGCATGTTTGTACGTTCCCGGCGGTCGGTTTGCCAGAAGCGCCCCGTCGGTTGTTCCAGACCCGTTTCGAAGAAAGGAAACCACACGAACCTATGGCAGCTAAAAAATCATCTCCCTTGAAGATCATTCCGCTCGGCGGCCTTGACGGCATCGGCAAGAACATGACGGTCTTCGAGTGCGGCGACGACATGGTGCTCGTCGACGCCGGCCTCATGTTCCCCGACGACTCCCAGCCCGGTATCGACCTGGTGCTTCCCGACTACACGTATGTCCTGGAGAACGAGGAGAAGCTCCGCGGCATCGTCGTCACCCACGGCCACGAGGACCACACCGGTTCGCTTCCGTACCTGCTGCAGGACCTCAACAACAAGGTGCCCATCTTCTCGAGCAAGCTGACGCTCGGTTTTATCGAGGGCAAGCTTTCCGAGTTCCGCATTCGCGCGCCCAAGTTCCGTGAGGTCAAGGGCGGCAGCCATGTCAATCTCGGTGGCATCTCGCTCGACTTCTTCTCCATGACGCACTCCATTCCGGGTGCTTTGGGCGTGTTTATTCGCACCAATCAGGGCACCGTTATGCACACGGGCGACTTTAAGCTCGACCAGACGCCCATCGACGGCGTCACGCCCGACTATGCCGCCATCAGCCGCTTTGCCAAGCAGGGTATCGACCTGCTGCTTTCCGACTCCACCAACGCCACGGTTCCCGGCTTTACCAAGTCCGAGGCCGAGGTCGGCCCCAACCTGCTGCATGCCATCAAGAATGCTCCGGGCCGCGTGTTCGTCGCGTCGTTCTCGAGCCACATCCATCGCCTGCAGCAGATCTGCGACGCCGCCCGCAAGTGCGGCCGCAAGGTCGTCGTGACCGGACGTTCCATGCTCACCAACACCCGCGTGGCGCGCGAGCTGGGCTACCTCAACAT
>CABSNX010000057.1 GCA_902479205.1 uncultured Collinsella sp.
CTCGTGGGCTCGGAGATGTGTATAAGAGACAGAGTCGGGCGCGATGTCCATCATGGCACTGATCGACTTGCGGCTCTTGCCCACGGCGTATGCCTGGAATAGCTCGCCGACCTGGTAGAACAGCATGACGGCGGCGCCTTCGGCCATGTGCGGGTCGGTATCGGGGAAGAGCACCATGGCAAACGCGCCGATGGTCGCGACTGCCATAAGGAAACTCTCGTCGAAGGCCTTGCCGCGGCGGATGTTATTGAATGCCTTTTGCAGTACGTCGTAGCCGGCAACCAAAAACGGTGCGAGGAACAGCACAAAGCTGGCGTAGATGTCGCCCGGGGTGCCGAATGCGGTGGCGAGGGTGCCGAGCTCATCGAGGGCGTACACCACGGCAAAAATGCCCAGCGCTACCAAGATGCGGTTGCGCTTATGCTCGAGCGACTCTTTTTTCTTGCGCTTTTTCTTTTTCTTCTTGGGGTCGGCGGTGGCCATGACTCGTTTCCTCCCATTTGAATGTATGAACACTCGCTCATATAATTTCGCGAGCAAAGGCCGCGGCAAGCGCGGCCTTGCAGGTTGGCGTAAACCTGGGCTAGAGAATGATCTCGCAGTCCGGCTCGGCGTCGGCCGTAAACTCTACAACGCGGTCAAGGACCTCGTCGAACTCGGCGTCATCGGCCTCGAGCGTCAGCTTCTGGGTCATAAAGTTGACGGACACGGATTTGACGCCCTCGAGCTTGGCCAGCTCGTCCTGGAGCTCGCGCGCACAGTTGGCGCAGTCGATCTCGTCGAGCTTAAACTGCTTTTTCATGGTGGGTTCCTTTCCCTGTTTTGCGGCTTGGGTGCAGGCCGCGCTGGTACCGTGGTTGGTTGCTATTCGCAGATATGGCTCATGCCCTGGTTGAGCATGGTGTAGACGTGATCGTCGGCAAGCGAGTAGAGGATGTTGCGGCCGTCGCGGCGGAACTTGACCAGGTGCGACTGCTTAAGCGTGCGCAGCTGGTGCGATACTGCCGACTGCGAGGTTGCGGTCGCCTCGGCGATGTCGGCCACGCAGAGCTCGCGGCCCATGAGGGCATAGAGAATCTTGATGCGCGTGGTGTCGCTGAAGACCTTGAACAGGTCGGCAAGGTCGTACAGCAGCTCCTCGTCGGGAAGGTCCTCGGGCGAGCAAGTGGTGGGAACGATCGGCTCGGTGGCCTCGATGCCAGTCTTTGTTTCATCAGCGAGGTCGCTCATTGCAACATCCTTTCATATGAACATTCGCTCATATAACTTACTTCCGATTATATGAGCGCATGTTCATATGTCAATACAATTTGCGATAATTTCGATGACTGCTTGCCGCTTCTGCGATTTTCTGTGGGTTGGGATGCATCAACGCAATGCTCGCCAACATATTTCGAGATGTTCGGCCAGCATGCTAAGAAAGCCGTCTCGAGAAGCATTAGAACTGTTCATATTTGTACTTAATCTTGTTAAATATCGTGAGAATCAGTTCTTTCTCTACGGGAATTCCTGCAAAATCAGTTTTATCTAAAGGTGTATTGAGCATTGCCGTAGCCAATCAGGTACATCGGTGGCCGAATAAGTCGAAAAATGTAGGTGGACATCCGCAGGGACCGCCTTTAGAAGAGCGAATTCTCAATTAGATCAATAATCGCTTCGTCTTCCGTGCGGTTTTCATCGATTTTTGCGGACATGTCGCATTCCCATGGCCCATTGATTTCTTCAGCAAGGGCCCCAACGTGTTGCATGTCATCGGGTTCGGGCACATCGTTGATGCTCGGGTCATCAGCTTGCGGATATTGGCTTGCAATTTCGTGCTTGGTGGTCTCTTCTTCTTTGAGTGCCTCCAGGACGCGGCGACCGTATTCGAAGTAGCGCCGCAAGACAAATTGACGAAGATTTTCTTGCAGGATGGCGAAGTCATCCGGGAGTCGGCCGGGCCAGATCTTCTCGCGAATGCGAATCGCTTCCATGACCCGCCTAAAAGCGGACTGCTTGAAAAACGAATAACGACTAACTGTGATAACGGCATATCCCATGTTTCGCAGCGTGTTTCGGCGCTCCTCGTCAATTGATTGCTGCTCGGGCTCGTCGTGGTAAAAGCCGTTGTATTCGATATCAGTCATCGAATTTTCGAGCAGTGCGTCGAGGTAGAAAACCGTCCGTCGCGTTAGGGCGGCGTATCTTTTGGGGACTGGGATCGGATAATCCGTTTTGATAGCGCGTATGGCTAAGCCACCCATTGACTTGGGCATTGTCAGCATCATGACAAACGCCGTTTCGAGTGGGGAGCGACAACCCTCGCGTACATAAGAAAGTGCCTTAAGGGCTTTATTGGATCCACGATACCCCGATGCCTTTGAAAAGAAGGTTCTGAGCTCTTCAATCCTGGTTAGGGCTGGGCGCTTGCGATATTGAGTTTCGTCGGACGTTTCAAGCGCGTAGGAGCCGCAGATTTCAAAGTAATACTCAACGAGCTCCCAAAGGTTGAGGTCGGCTGTTGCTTCTAACGCGCACAGCTTGATATCGACGATGTAGACGTTCGGCTCGAGTTCTAAGTAGCTTTCTGCATCAAACGTATAGCGCGTGCAGTGGCAGATGCAGCCTTTGCGGTGCCTTTTGGCATTATTGGAAAACGTCAGCACATGGATGCTTTCAGAATCGACATTCTTTCTGTTGAGCCATGCTCGTGCCGCTTCCAGGTCGGACGTGGTCGGCGCAGACACCCTGATCTTTTCCATAGGTATGGGATCGGTCGCGTAGCTTGCGAGCGAGTTGGCTGTTTGGTATACAGCGCGTGCCGTGGTATGTGACAGAACGATTCCCATACGCGCATGATGGCATAGCGGACGTCACGTACGTCCGAAACTTCGGGCAACGGTATTGGGGCGCGGTTTATCTTCTGCGAACGGTGGGTTTTTGAGCTGTCGTATCAAGGGAGCAGGGGAGGTTTCTGTCAGCTGCGTCCTTTTTGGTGAATTTTAGTTGCGAATTCGTAGCTTCTAAGCGATTTTGTCGACCGCCAAGACGCCTCACCAACATATTTTGAGTTATTCGGCCTTATCCTATACGAATGGTGCGAACGCATGCGTCCTATTCGAATTAATTCAGGTAGATTAATGGGGCTTGGTTGCGAAATTAAGGCGACTACAGCGCTCGATTGCGGTTCAATGGGCCTTGACTAGTGGTTCAGCTGGCCGAACAACTCGAAAAATGTAGGTGGGGCAACCTGTCGACTGTGTGAAGCACGCGTATTTGCTCGTTTTGATGAAAACTAGGGAGCAGCCATAAGGCTGCGCCCTAGTTTACTGCGTGCCGGTGCGCCCAGACGGATTGCGCAGTGCCTGGCAGGCGCTCCCGCAGATGGATCGGTTATTTCGCGAACAGGTTCTTGAGGTTGAACTCGGCTTGGACGGTGCGGAGCATGAGGTCGGTGTCGTCCAGGCCCAGGTGCTGCTCGTTGGCGTCGGCGGCGAGGGTGCCGCGACGGCGTGCCCAGTTCTCGAGCGCGGCGGGTGCGGACTCGCGGGGGAGCGAGCGCACGTCGGCGTCCAGGCTGCGGCAGATCTGGCGCGAGTCGATGACGATGATCTTGCCTGCGCGGCGTGCCTCGGCGTAACCGTCCAGGTGGATCTTGAACCAGCTGTCCTCAAAGGCGGCGTTGTGCGCCATGTACGGGTACTTCTTCATAAGCTTGAGCAGCTGCTTTTGCAGCTCCTTGTTCTCGCGGAAGGGCGTTTTGCCGTCGATGTCGTCCCAGGTGATGTGGTGGATATTCGACAACGGCACATCCTCGCCGCGGTAGATATCGGGCAGACCGCAGTAGTGTGCCTCGGCGTCGTGCGGGACGGCGTCGCTGGTGAGCTCCATGATCTCCCAGCCCACGTTGATGATGTAGCCGCGCTCGGGTGCGCGGCCGGTGGTCTCGATGTCGATGCCGAGCACCGTGCCCTGAATGGGCTTGCGGGCGTAGGCGACGCCGAGCGCGTCGCGGTCGCCGCGGATCTCGCGCATGACGGACGCGGCGGTGCGCTTTTGCATCTTGCCGATGGCAGCGCAGGTGTCGGCGTCGGACAGGCCGCGCGAAAGCGTCGCGGGCGTCACGTTGCGCAGGCGCGCCTCGCCAATCTGGTCGCACAGGTCGCGGTTGCGGTCGGCTAGGTCGCGCACGGTGGCAAAGTCGAAGCCGGGGTCGTCCTCGGCGGTAAAGTACTCAGTCTCGAGCACCTTGAGGGCCTCTTCGCCTTTCTGACGCTCGGATTCCATGGCGCCGTGGTCGCCGTAGATAAACATGGGGATAAACGGCTGGCGCTCGTATTCGAGTGCTTGCGAAACGTTCATATGCTGCTCCTTGGACGGGCCGCGTCGCGCGGCTCGGGTTTGTCGAGTTATGGCGAGATGATAGTTTACCATGGGCAACTATTGGCATCACGCCTAGGACAATTACAATACCCTAGTTGACCGCTAGGACTTTTACAATGCTGCCGAAAGACACGAAAGGTTCCATCCGTCATGGATTTGCTGATTGATATTCTGCTCGACGCCGGCAAGGACACGCTCTCGCTGGTGCCGTTCTTGTTGGTGACATATCTGGTCCTCGAGACGCTCGAGCATGTGGCAGGCGATCGCGTCAACGGTACCATCAAGCGTGCCGGCGCCGCTGGCCCCGTGGTTGGCTCGTTGCTGGGCATGGTGCCGCAGTGCGGCTTTTCGGCCATGGCGGCAACGCTGTACGCCGGTCGCGTCGTGACGCTGGGCACCCTGGTGGCGGTGTTTCTCTCGACTTCCGACGAGATGCTGCCACTGCTGCTTGCCGAGCAGGTTCCCGTGCAGACTATGGCGATGCTTTTGGCTTCGAAAGCGCTGATCGCGCTGGTTACGGGCTTTATCGTGGATGCTGCCATTCGCGGCCTGCGCCGCAACGCCCGTGCTCATGCGGCGATTCGCCGTACCGTGTTGGGGACCACTGTCAATCCGGCGCACGTTAACTGCGCGCATGACGACCACAGCGGCGGTGACATCATCGACGAGGTGGCCGAGGCGGGCGTGAGCGCCGACCACATCCATGAGCTGTGCGAGCGCGACCATTGCGGTTGTGATGAAGACGAGGACGAGCACGAACATGGACATGGACATGGACATGACCACGATCACGGTCATGAGGGCGAGCATGAACACCATCACGGCCACGGTCATTCCCACTCCCATGAAGGTACGCCCGTCCTGTCGATTATCCGCAGCGCCATCTCGCATACCGTGCAGGTATCGGTATTCATTTTCCTGGTGACACTGATTCTGGTCGCCGTACTCGAGACCTTTGGTGAGTCCGCAATCGAGCAGTTCCTGCGCGGCAACGAGACGCTCGCCGTTCTGGGTTCGGCGCTTGTCGGCCTGATCCCCAACTGCTCGGCGAGCGTGGTCATTACGCAGCTGTATCTGGAAGGCGCGCTGCAACTGGCACCGATGCTCGCCGGCACGCTCATTTCCGCCGGCGTGGGCTACCTGGTCCTGTTCCGCACCAACCGCAGCGCTCGCGAAAATGCCGTGTTCCTGGTCATGATGTACGTCATCGGCGCCGGCTGGGGACTCGTCCTATCCGCCTTCGGCCTCTAAGTAGGCCTAACAAAACGGGCTTCAAAATAGCCATGCCCGGCGCCTGCACAATGCGGCGACGCATGGCATTTTGAAGCCCGTTTTTTTGTTGAGCCACGGATCCTGAGCGCTCACACCGGTCAGAACAAAAAGGCAAATTTCCGGGCATAGCCTAAAAATCTGCCTTGGTTAGCGCAGCAGCTCGGTGAGGTTGCGCTTAAAGCGGGCGCGGTCTTCGCTGGTGAAGGCTGCTGGCCCGCGGGTGCGACCGCCAGCGCGGCGCACCTTCTTTTCCTCGTGACGAATAAACAGCTGCATGTCGATGGTCGCCTTGTCGTACACGCGCCCACGCACGCCGATGGCGGAGGCATCGCGGCCGAGCACCATGCTCGCCAGGCCAATGTCCTGCGTCACGACCACGTCGCCCGCCTGCAAACGTTCGACAATGGCAAAGTCGGCACTATCGGCGCCCACGCTCACATCGAGCGTGGTGACCCAAAAGCCGCGTCGTGCGTGCTCGGCATCGCGCGGATCGTCGCGGCGAATGTGCCGCTCCAGGTTCTGCGTGCTGTTGCCGGCAATCACCACGGCGACGCCCGCTCGCCGCGCACAGTCGATCGACTCGCGCGTAACCGGGCAGGCGTCGGCATCAATAAACAGCGTCCGCGGCATCTAGTGCACCAGCTTGCCAAAGCGGATAGCGCGAATAATCAGCGTCACGCCAAACACCAGGAGCGCGGCGCCGCTAAAGATGACGAGCATCTTTGCCGACCACAGTGGATAGATAAACACGAACATGCCGGCGATGATGGAGAGCGCACCGCTCAGGATGGCGAGGGCGCGGTTGGACGAAAGCTCGGACTCCAGAATGGACATAACACCTTCGACGACCCAGCCAAAACCGGCCACGACCACCACGAGCGTGGTGAGCGTCGCGGTCGAGAAGGCCTGGTTGCGCAGGATTATGACGCCGCCCAGAATGATGAGCAGGTTGGAGATGATGCTCGTCACGCGCCAACCGGCGGGCAGCAGCGGCTCAAAAATGGCGGTGAACAGCCTGACGCCAGCTGTGATCACAAAGTAGAAGCCCAGGACGGTCGTCAGGAAGACGAGGGACTTGGCGGGTGCAAACAGCAGCGCGATGCCGGCAAGCAGCGCGATGACGCCCGTGACGGCGTAGATCCAGCGCACGGCCTTGATTGCCTTGCCTGCCATGCTTTTCTCGTCAAATCCAAACAGATTCGACTGCTGGTCGTCGTTCTTAAAGATGCCCATGAGGTCTCCTTTCCGCGCGGCGTTTGCCGTCATTGTTGTTTTTGCGGCGTATGCCGCAGTTGCTACAACAAGTATCGCCTAAAGGCACCGGCGTATGGGTCGGGGAGGGCGAAGTGTAACCCAAAGGTCCCGATTTGTTCTCGTTGTTCCCCATGTCGCGTTTTTCTATTCAACAGGTGTAGAACATTGCGGCTCTGTTCGTTATTGCCTGCGTTTTAGGTTAGATTTTCCTAAGAACAATTGCCTTGTATTGGGGGTCTCTATGAACGAAGCTGTTCCCGCGGCGCCGTCGAGCGTGGAGTCGATGGCAAAGCAAGGTTGCGAAAAGCTCGGTCTGGAATCGTTTGACGCGCTGGTTCGTCGCGCCCGCACATGCCGCCGTTTTGACGAGTCCATGCGCGTGCCGCGCGAGTTTTTGCTTGAGCTGGCAGAGCTGGCGCACCTGGCTCCCTGCGGCGCCAACGCTCAGCGCCTACGCTTTCATGTGGTGAGCGACGCCGAGGAGTGTTCGAGCTTATTTGAAAAGCTCACATGGGCTGGTGCGCTCAAGGATTGGTCGGGTCCTGTCGAGGGCGAGCGCCCGACCGGCTATATCGCGATCCTTGCAGAGCGTCCCGCTCCGGGCAAGCCTGCCGCGCCAATCACCGAGGCAGACGCTGGTATCGCCGCGCAGACGATGATGCTCGCCGCCCGCAGCGCTACGCCCGAGGTGGCGGCGTGCATGTTCAAGGCTTTTCCGCCTCGTGCGATTGATGTCATGGGACTTGACGGCGACAAGTACGAGGTCAAGCTGATCATGGTCTTTGGCGTTCCCGCCGAGACACAGGTGATCGATGCAATTGATTCCAACCCCGACGGCTCTATTAATTACTGGCGTGACGAGGCGCAGGTACACCACGTACCCAAGCGTCCACTCGCCGACGTACTGGTGTAGCTGCGTCGTTGCGGCGCGATCCGGCGGCAAAACCACCACAAAGGCGCCTGTTCCCTTTGCGGTGGTGCGAGGGGAGGGCGTGTGGCCGATCTGTATTTGGTGCGGCATGGGCAGACTGAGCTCAATGTGCAGAACATTTTGCAGGGCTGGCAAGACTCGCCGCTCACAGAGCGCGGGTGCGAGCAGGCGCTGGCGACGCGCGCGGCGTTTGAGGACCGTGGCGTGACGTTTGACCATGCGTATTCGTCTCCGTTGGGTCGGGCGCAGCGTACGGCTGAGCTTATCGTTGGCGAGGGCCGTTCCATAGAGCTGGTCGACGACCTGCGCGAGTGGCACTTGGGCTCGCTGGAGGGCACATCAAATTGCGAGATGCCGCCGCAGCCCTGGGGTGATTATCCGGTGGCCTTTGGTGGCGAATCTGAAGGCGAGCTACGGGCGCGCATGGTTGCGGCGCTGTCCCGCATTATGGCCCGACCGCAGCACGATCGTGTGCTTGCGGTCTCTCATGGCTCTGCCTGTCAGGAGTTTCTTGAGTATGTGGCCGGCGGGGGAGGACAGCCCGACAACGGTGCCGTGCTTCATTTTGGCTATTGCGACGGGGCGTTTTCGCTCCTTGACTGGTAACGAACGAAAGGACCCCTATGAATAAAGACCTGTATCTGGTCCGTCATGGACAGACGATATTCAACCTTAAGCGCATTATTCAGGGCTGGAGTGATTCGCCGCTCACGCAGTTGGGCTGCGAGCAGGCGGCGCGCGCTGGCATGTTCTTGCGAGCGCGTGGCATCGAGCCCGACCACGCCTATACCTCGACGCTGCATCGCACCGAGCAGACTATCGCCAACCTGTGGCCGGGCCTTGCCTACGAGCGTCTGGACGGTCTGTGCGAGTGGTTCTTTGGCGATTTTGAGGCCGAGCGCGTGATGCTCATGCCCGAGCGTCCGTGGCGTGACTTCTACCGCCAATTTGGCGGCGAGGGGCAGATGCAGGTGCGCGAGCGCATGGTGGCGACGTTGACTGATCTTATGCGACGTCCGGACCATTCGTGCGTGCTTGCGGTGAGCCATGCCTCAGCCATCAAGGAATTTTTGGACCACGTGAGGGGAGCGGCGGCCGACGAGCGCGAGCGCGTGCCGGGCAACTGCTCAGTGCTGCATTTTGCATTTGACGATGCAGCCGATACGTTTGATCTGGTCGAAGTCTTTACGCAAGAAGACTATGCGCGCGAGCTGGGGGTTGAGCCGCTCGTGGCGGCATCGGGTCCGCAGCGCGGGTAGCGCGGGCGTGGCGATACGGATCGCCGATGTCATTGCTCGATGTGAAAGGGGCGGGGATGCATGCGCATGTATCCCCGCCCCTTGTTTGTTGAGCTGCCGAGTCTTTGTACTGGGCGTTTACGCCCTGTTAGAACCTTGCGATCTGGTGGGTGAGCAGACCCGTTGGAACCTGCGGTGCGCCGCCGGTGACCTGCGCGGCGGGGAATAGCGCGGCAACGGTAAAGTTGAACGGCTCTTTGCCCGTGTAGGTGCCGGCTGTGCGTGCCTCGTCTGCCAGGAGCTGCGCCGCCCCTGCCAGCGCGGCAGCATAGGTGGGATCGTCAGCCGGCGTCGGCTCCGGTGCCTGGTCGAGCATGGCTCGGATGGCGGCAACGGCATCCTCGCGCTTGACCTCCCACATACGGTGCGTAATGCCGGCGGGGTCGGTGACGGCATAGAGCGACGCGCCCTCTTTGGCGGCGCCGAGGATGATATCCATGACGGGCGAGGCCTCGTAGGCGAGCGTTACAGGGCGCGGCTGGACCTTAAGCTCGGCGATTGCGCGGGCGGCTGCGGTCGCACCTGCGGGGGTCGCGCCGTCGCCCGCCAGTACGCCGGCCGGGCAAATCGCCACGACACCCGTCACGCGACCCGGTTCGCCCGAGCACTCGTACACGTAATACGCCGCGCCCGGATCTTTGAGCATAAGCCCGTCGGCGATGGCGTCGCGCAGGGCGTCGTTGCTGCTCAGGATACCGCCCATCTGCGGCAGCGCTTCGAGCACGCGGTCCCGAGCTGGGCGGATGCAGGGAAACGGAAGTGCTTTCATGGGCGGTCCTAACGCGCGAGTCGGTTTGTTCGCGGCTTATTATGCCCCAACTTGGACGCTTGCGTCCCAGAGCGTGTTGTCAACAAGCGCGATGAGCACGTTCTGGCAGCGAACGATATCGGCATGGGCCCCGGCTCGTTGGGCTTATGCGCGAGCACCAACGAGCCGGGGCCGTAGCT
>CABSNX010000058.1 GCA_902479205.1 uncultured Collinsella sp.
CTGATCGGTCTCGTGGGCTCGGAGATGTGTATAAGAGACAGCTCTACGACACCGTCTTACATGCCCAGGTGGCAGCCCCCGATCGCTACGGCGGTGTGCTGTCCGGCGCCGACGCGGTGGTATTTGTGCCCGCGACTGCGGCAGCGTTTCGGCGGCGTGGATTCGACCATATGGAAGCAATCGCGCGCTCGTTTTGCGATCTTTCGGGCGTGCCGTTGCTGGACGCCCTGGTCAAATACGGTCATGGTGACCAGCGCGAGCTCGGTCGCGTCGAGCGCCGGGAACGTGCCCGGGGCATGTACGAGACGGTCGAGGATGTGCGTGCCTGCCGTCTGCTGCTCATCGATGATGTCATTACCACGGGCGCGACTATGGCAGCGGCCTCGGCGGAGCTCAAGCGTGCCGGCGCCGCAGCAGTCGATGGCCTCGCTATCGCACGCGTTTGGTAGGGGGTGGCTTTGTGGCAGTGAAGATAGCGCGGCGCATCGAGCCGACAAGCGAGCAACTGGCTTCCTCCGTAATCCTGACCGGCACCTCGGCGCTGCGCATGATGCGCGCCGAGCGCCGACAAATGGGTTACATCAGCTGGAGGGACCTCGATCCCGATGAAGAGCGCCGTGTGCTGCACGCATCGTCGCCCTCGGCCGAGGACATCTATCTTCCCGATTTGGTGCGGATCGGGGCCGTGAGTGGCGAGGTCCAAGAAGACTTGTGCCTGCTGGTGGGGTCGGCGAAGCAGCGTCGCCGCATGCCTGGTGCAAGCTGGTCCGTTTGTTCTACAGACCTGCCGGACGCCTCGATTTTGGAGGTGGAGCCGGGAGTGTACAGCTTGTCTCCCGAGGCCCTCTGTGCCGCCGTTGCGCGCGAAGTCGGCTGTATCCAGGCATTTGCCCTGGCCCAGGAGCTGTGCTCCAAGATTTCGCTGAGCGATCGCGGGCAGTATCTGCCCCCTTACAGCTCGCCTACCGTGAACAGGCTTGCAAAGGATAAGGACCAGCCGTCAGATGTGGGCTACTTTGAGGTCGAGCCAGTGCTGACGCCCGATCGCCTGGCAGATTACCTTGCGGCATGCAAGGGGAGCGCGGCCAAGCAGCTGCGGCGGCTGTGCCCCTTTCTGTCGGAAAACCTGCGCTCACCCATGGAATGCATCATGCTTGTCATGTTTTCGCTTCCGTTTTCTTATGGCGGATTTGCCTGCGGTCCCTTTAAGACCGACCACAAGATCGAGTTCAACGACCGTGCGCAGGCGATCTCGGGGATGCCGTATGCGGTTTGCGATGCCTATCAGGAAGCAGCTCGGTTTGACCTGGAATACAACGGTGAGCAGGGCCATTCGTCTCGCGGCGGGCGCATTCACGATGAAAAACGCAATACGGGTTTGGCGTCCATGGGAATCGAGGTCGCGACGGTCAACAACGAGATGCTCTGCGACATGGAAGCGATGGAAGCGCTCGCATGGCGCATCCACCAGCGTATGGGTAAACGATATCAGAATCGTGTAGAGGCTCGTCGAAAGAGGCAAGATGCTCTGCTGAATACGCTCCGAGCGTGCTTTGGGCTCAAGCCGGCGTAAAACTATGGCTTTATAGGGGGTCTGTTTATATGCCATGTGCAAAAAACGGCAAATATGAGTACTGTTACTAGATTAGTGACAGCAAAAATAAAGAAACTTGGGCCGAAAAACTGGATTCAGCGAAGAGATAATAAACGAATGTGGAATATCTTGGCGCCAAGCGGGCTGTGCGGAACTCAAAAAGGGCTCGTGGGGCGGAAATACGCTGCTACTAAATTGGTAGCAGTACTCATATTTGCCGTTTTTTGCACACGGCACCCTGAGACGGGTGCCCCGGGGCTCCCCGTGGGGGAGCTCCGGGCTTCATGGGGGCACGAATGACCCGCCCCGACCTGCGAAATCTGTGCTCGCGATGCGAATAACGTCCCTAACCTTAAACTATAGCTTGAACTTAGCTATAATGCCCTACGTTCCTGCCAGGCTGTGGTTGCGGACGGACGAAATGCCCATCCTAGTCCAAGACAGACGCGGTCAAAGGGATCCACGTAAGCGACCGCGTGCGCGCGGCGCGATCATGGCGCGTCCTAGATGTAAGCCGCACCGTCCGTTCTACTTTCTTTGGGGCAATACCGCCTCGCGGGCGAGCGGGCCAGTCGTGAAGGTGGCTGCGGCCTCCCGAGCAAACGCCCCGGTGCGCAAGTGTGGGGTCAAATACCAGGTCAGCTGGTGGGAACAACCCGATATTCCGTGCGGGGCACGGATCGTATACGACACAGAAGGCAGGGTAGTGGACATGGTGAGGGGCAGCTTGATGCATGCGGCTCGGTTAGGTGCTGGGGCCGCGGCGGTCATTGCCGTTTTGGGCCTGAGCGGATGCGCGTTCAATCCACTGTCCACGTTCACGACGCCCACGATCGACCAGATCGAGCGCGAGACCGTTACCCCCACGGTATCGGACGATGCCCTGGTCACGCCGGGAACCCTGACGGTCGCCCTCGATACTTCCGATGCCCCGCAAGCCATGCAGGATGCCGACGGAAACCTCACGGGCTATGCGGTCGATGCCGCTCGTGCCCTTGCATGCCGCATGGGTCTCAAGGTCGCCTTTGTCGATGCGTCCTCGGCCGATTCCGCGCTCAGCGATAAAAAGGCCGACATTTTTATTGGTGACGTCAGGTCCACGGACGGCGACATCAGCTCGCTTGGCACCTGTCTGTACGACGCCCCCGCCGTATTCGGCAAGAGCAGTGACGGCGAGTCGCTGAGCGTTTCCACCGAAACGCTTAACACCGCTACCCTGGGCGTTCAGACCTCCTCAGCCTCGCAGGAGGCGCTCGCCAAGCAAAGCATCACCGCCAACCAAAAGACCTTCTCCAACATCAATGAGTGCTTTGAGGCGCTCGAGTCGGGCGAGGTCGATTACGTGATCTGTGATTCCACGGCTGGTGGCTACCTCGCGCGTCTGATGAGCCAGATCTCCTATGTCGGTACGCTCGAGGCGCCCTCCACGCTTGGCGTCGCAGGCCTAAGCTCTAACGATGAGCTGTGCCGTGCCGCGAGCGATGCCCTCGATGGCATCACGGTCGATGGCACGCTCGAGGCAGTCCACTGCGTCTGGTACGGACAGATGCCCTATGACCTTACCGCCAAGACCGTTTCGGGGGCCAATGTGCAGGCATCCGACTCCACGTCCAACGAGACCGAGTCCTCCGATGGCGACGCCTCTGATAACAACGGCGACAGTCCGTCGTCTAGCCAGGAGGGCGCCATCACCGACGATGACATCAACAAGCTCAATAGCTAGTTATTGGTAGGGGTGGCGTCTGCCATACACCGAACAAGGCGCTTCTTCACGGTTTCAACACGCATGGCCGGGTCTCCCAAATAGGGGAGCCCGGCTTTTCTATTTTGGTAAAACTAGCAGGTCAAAGCTAATTTCCAGGAGAAAAATTAACTCCGTCGACGCCTTCCTATAGCGCACTTTGCCACGGAAAAGTGCGAGACTTCGGTATGCGGTATCAAGCAGTCGTTATTCGGGTCTTTGGGAAATCGCGTGATTAAATGCACGGCAATGGGTACATAGCCAGTACAGTAAGTCCCCGAGGCAGATTGGAGCCACGTATGGATATCAAGGTTTCTGGACGCAAGACGACGGTAACCGATGCTCTGCGTGCGCATGTGGATGAGAAAATCGGCGAGGCGCTCAAGGTTTTCGACATCGAGCCCATGACAGTCGACGTCGTGCTTCGTTATGAGAAGAACCCCTCGAACCCCAACCCGGCAATCGTCGAGGTCACGGCTCGTGCCCGCGGTTCGGTGATTCGCGTTGCCGAGCACGGCGCAGATATGTATGCTGCCATCGACCTCTCCGCCGATAAGGTCACCCGCCAGCTGCGCAAGTTCAAGACCAAGGTCGTGGACAACCGCCAGGGTGGTGCCAGTGCCGCGGATGTCGCGCCGGTCGAGCGCGTTGAGGATCTGGCCGACCTGCTGCTGCCCGAGGAGGACGACGACCTGCTCGTCCGCGAGAAGGTCATCGATGTCACCCCGATGACCGAGGAGCAGGCGCTGGTGCAGACCGATTTGCTGGGCCACGACTTCTACGTGTTCGAGAACGCGACGACCGGTCTCATCAATGTGGTGTATCACCGTAAGAATGGTGGATATGGCATCATCAAGCCCCGCATCGAAACACTTGACGAGTAAAATACGTTAACTTGCATGAGTTAACGGTTGGCGGCCATCCCATGCGGGTGGCCGCCTTTTTACGTAAGGAGTCGCTTTGATGGACAAGGCCGCATCCGCCGGTCATTCGAACCGTTGCCGCATCGTCGTCGATACCTGCTGCGACTTTAGCCCCGAGGTCGCCGCGAACCTCGATGTCGATATCTTGGGCTTCCCCTTTATCATCGATGGCGAGGAGCGTACAGACGACATCTGGTCGAGCATGAGCCCTAAGGAGTTCTACGACCGCATGCGCGCCGGTGCCCGCGTGTCCACCTCGGCTGTGTCGCTCGGTCGCTATATCGAGTTCTTTACCGAGTGCGCCAAAGAGGGTACGCCCACGGTCTACCTGTGCTTTACCTCGGCGCTGTCGTCGAGCTACAACTCCGCGTGCCAGGCGGCAGATGCCGTGCGCGCCGAGTATCCCAACTTTGAGCTCTACGTGGTCGACAACGCTCTGCCCTGCGCGACCGGCGCGCTCTTGGCGCTCGAGGCCGTGCGCCAGCGTTCGGCGGGACTGACCGCCAAACAGCTGGTCGATTGGGCAAACGAGGCAAAAACCTACGTGCACGGCTACTTTACGCTCGAGAGCTTCGACGCACTGGCTGCCGGCGGCCGCATTCCTCCCGCGGCGGCGCAGCTCACGGCAAAGCTCGACGTCAAGCCCGAGCTCTCCTACGACCTGGCCGGCTCGCTGTCGCTGATCGGCGTCAACCGCGGCCGCAAGAAGGCGCTCAAGTCCATCCTCAAGTCGTTCCGCGAGAACTACGTGCCCGATCGCACCATGCCCATCGCCATCATGACGGCCGATGCCGAAAAGGATGGTGACTGGCTCGAAGCCGCCATCCGCAAGGAGGAGGGTTGCGCCGACGTCACGATCATTCGCGGCTCCGTGGGTCCCACCATCGGCTCGCACGTGGGCCCCGGCATGGTGGGCTGCGCGTTTTGGGGTAAGAACCGCGCCGACAAGGCGTCGCTTTCCGACCGTATCGCCCGCCGCGTGCGCGGTCAGTAGGCAAGCGCTGCGTCCGTAATCGCCCTCGACTCACAGCCCAAACGCTGGCACCGAGTATTCAACCTGGTAACAACACCCAACCCAAAAGGAAAGGTTTCATGGCAAACAAGCTCTCCGTCGCATTCATTGGCACCGGAATCATGGGTGCCCCCATCGCCGGCCACATTCTGGACGCCGGCTATCCCGTCACGGTCAACAACCGCACCAAGTCCAAGGCGGCGGCGCTTATCGAGCGCGGCGCCGTCTGGGCAGATACGCCGGCCGATGCCGCGGCGAACGCCGATGTCGTCTTTACCATGGTGGGCTATCCCTCCGAGGTCGAGGAACTCTACCTGGCGGGCGACGGCCTGCTCGCGTGCACCAAGCCGGGTGCGGTCTTGATCGACCTCACCACGAGCTCGCCCGAGCTTGCCCGTGACATTGCCGAGGCCGCCCAGGTCTCCGGCCGCATGGCGTTTGACTGCCCCGTCACCGGCGGCGAGTCGGGCGCTATCGCCGGTACGCTCACGGCTATCGTGGGCGCTACCGAGAACGACATCGCGCCGGTCCGCGACATCCTTGCCACCTTCGCGGCCAACATCTGCTGCTTCGACGGCGCCGGCAAGGGCCAGGCTGCCAAGCTCGCCAACCAGGTGTCGCTGGGCGCCTGCATGGTCGGCATGGCAGACGCCATGGCATTTGCCGAGCTGAGCGGCCTTGACCTGGAGAAGACCCGCCAGATGATCCTGGGCGGTACCGGCAAGTCCGGCGCCATGGAGAGCCTGGCTCCCAAGGCGCTCGACGGCGACTACAAGCCCGGCTTTATGGTCGAGCACTTCATTAAGGACCTGCGCTTGGCGCTCGCCTATGCCGACGATCGTGAGCTTGCGCTGCCCGGCGCCGACGTGGCCTTTACGCTCTACGACATGCTCGACGCCATCGGTGGCGCCAAGCTGGGCACCCAGGCCATCACGGTCCTCTACAAGGAGGAGGCCGACGCCATCGCCGCCGGTCTGGACTGGTCGCAGTATCGTCCCGAGGAGCACGGTGCTCACGAGGACGGCTGCGGTTGCGGCGAGCATGGCGACGACCACGAGTGCGGTTGCGGCCACCATCACGGCGAGGACCACGAGTGCTGCGGCGGTCACGGCCATGACGACGGCCACGAGTGCTGCTGCGGCCACCATCACGGGGAGTAGCACCCATGAGCTGGACGTTCGTGGTGTTAGCGCTGGTGCTCTTTCTCTTTGCGATCTACATTGGCTTTTTGTGCGGCCAGTGGGCGTGCGAAAAGCGCGTGATCACCAAGCGCGACTACTGGATTGCCAATTTTGCAGGAGCGGCGGCAGTCGTCCTACTGACCTGGGTGTTCTCGCTGTTCCCGCTGGTGCAGTTTGCGCCGATCGGCTGGCTCGGCGGCTTTATCGCCGGTCTTAAGATGAGCTTTGGCGAGTCCGTCGGTCCGTGGCGCAAGCACGACGAGGTCTTTAACGTCAACAAGGCTCATCGCGCCGCCGCCGACGCGGGCGACGCTGAGGAACGCCGCCGTGCGCGTCGCAATGGCGCGGCCGACCGACAGCTCATCTCGGTCACCGATGACAGCAAGGGTGCTGGCAAGCACGCTAAGAAATAGTAAGAAGAGGTAACTATGGCAGAAAACAAAGACGAACAGCTCACCGACGAGGAGCTGGCACAGCTTCAGCTGGCAGAGGAGAACGAGAACGCCGTCGACCGTCTGGTCAAGGAGCTCGGCTGCCCCACGCGCCGCATCCGCCAGTTTGCCGCCCGCGTGCTGCACCTGCTTGCCGAGCGCGATCCGCAGCGCGTCGTGCCCTGCGTGCCCGCGCTGATCGAGGCGCTCGACCGCCCCGAGGCGCAGACCCGCTGGGAGGCCCTCGATGCCCTGACGGCGCTCGCTACCACCTGCCCCGAGCAGCTGGGCGATGCCTTTGAGGGCGCCGAGACTGCACTGTTCGACGAGATCTCCTCCACGCTGCGCTATGCCGCCTTCCGCCTGCTGTGCGTGTGGGGTGCCACGAGCGTCGAGCGTTCGCGCGAGGCTTGGCCCATCCTGGACGAGGCCATCCAGTGCTACCACGGCGACCTCGAGTATCGCGACATGCTCGGTTGCCTGTACGAGTTTTGCCAGGGCGAGATCGACGCCGAGGTTGCCGAGAAGCTCGCGCTGCGTCTTAAGTTCGATGCCGAGAACGGCAAGGGTAGCTATCTCAAGGCCCGTTCGAGCGAGATTTGCGAAATGCTTGTTAAACGTTTTGGCCTGGATCTCTCCAAAAAGAAGAAGCGTGCTAGCGTTAAAAAATCTGACGACGCCGAAGACGAGGAGTAACAGATTATGGCGCACGATGTAGTCCTGATTCCCGGTGACGGTATCGGTCCCGAGATTACGCAGGCCATGCGCCGCGTGGTCGAGGCCGCTGGTGTCCAGATCAACTGGAACGTCCAGGAGGCCGGTGCCAGCGTCATGGACGAGTTTGGCACGCCGCTGCCCCAGCACGTGCTCGATGCGGTCGCCGAGACCAAGGTTGCCATCAAGGGCCCCATCACCACGCCGGTCGGCACGGGTTTCCGCAGCGTCAACGTGGCCCTGCGCAAGCACTTTGACCTGTACGCCTGCGTGCGCCCCTGCCTGTCGCAGCCGGGCGACGGCTCGCGCTTCCGCGATGTCGACCTGGTTATCGTGCGCGAGAACACCGAGGACCTCTACGCCGGCATCGAGTTCGATGAGGGCGCTGCCGAAGTTGAGGAGCTCTCGCGGCTTGTCGAGCGCTCGGGTCAGAAGACCTTCGCCGCTGATTCCGCCATCTCGATCAAGCCGATCTCCATCGCCAAGAGCCGCCGCATTGTGGAGTATGCCTTTGAGTATGCCCGCCGCTGCGGCCGCAAAAAGGTGACGGCCGTGCACAAGGCCAACATCATGAAGGCGACCGACGGCCTGTTCCTGCGCGTGGCGCGCGAGGTGGCCGCCAACTATCCCGATATCGAGTTCAACGACAAGATTGTCGACGCCACCTGCATGGGCCTGGTCCAGAACCCCAACGACTTCGATGTCCTGGTGCTGCCCAACCTGTACGGCGACATCGTGAGCGACCTGTGCGCCGGCCTCGTGGGCGGCTTAGGGATGGCCCCTGGCTCCAACATCGGTGCCGACTGCGCAATCTTTGAGGCTACGCACGGCTCCGCGCCCGATATCGCTGGCCAGGATATCGCCAACCCCACAGCCGAGATCCTCTCTGCTGCGATGATGCTCGATCACCTGGGCGAGAACGACGCCGCCAATCGTATTCGCGCCGCCGTATCTACCACGCTCGACGAGGGTGAGCAGGTTACCGGTGACGTGCGTCGTGCCCAGACCGGCTCCGTTGAGGGCGCTGTGGGCACGCAGGCTTTTGCCGATGCCGTTATCGCGCACCTGGTCTAAGGTACGCACGCTGCAAACGCCTAAATAGTACTTAAGTGTTTGCGTATAACCTAAGAATCAATACGCCCGGCGCTCTGCCGGGCGTATTCTATTGGGGACTATGTTTCCTAACAAGGAGTAACTGATATGGGTCTGATTCAAAAGAAGGACGAGAAGGACGAGATCGACGGCATCCAGATCATCGAGCGCGGCGAAGGCCCCGACGGTGATGAGGACGAGAAGATCGACCTGGTCGCCGGCACGTCTGCCGAGCATATTGCCGCCGGCACGACCGCCGAGGAGGAGGACGCTCGCCTGGAGGCAAAGATCGCCGCGGACGCCGCCGACGAGAACCTCATGCCCGAGGAGCAGGATGAGGACAACGACTCCGACGTGGACGACCACGCTTGCAAGCACAAAAAGACGATGATTGCCGCCTTTGTGGTCGCCGTCGTGATTGCTGCCGTGGTCGGCTTCTTTATCGGCAACGGTGGTTTTGGCGGCAAAGGCGTCGGCTCGGCGACCCTCACCGAGGACCAGCTCGATTCGACCGTGGCAAGCTATAGCTACAACGGCAAGAAGAGCGACATCACCGCGCGTGAGGCCATCGAGAGCCAGTACAGCCTCGACACCGTCAAGGACGACGACGGCAACTACACCGCTCCGTCTGCCGACGTTATCCTGTCCTACGTGCGCAACCAGATTCTGCTGGACGCTGCCGAGGACGAGGGCATTACCGTCTCTTCCAAGGAAATGAAGCAGTACGCCGAGGATTCCATCGGCACCTCCGACTACAAGACCATGGCCACGCAGTATGGCGTGTCCAAGGACCAGGCCAAGCAGATCGTTCGCCAGTCCGCGACGCTGCAGAAGCTCTACAAGAAGAAGGTGGGCGATAGCTCCGCAAGCATGCCGACCGCCCCGACCGAGCCTGCTGACGGCAACGAGGAGACCGCGAGCAAGGACTACGCCGACTACATCATCAACCTTGCCGGCGACGAGTGGGATAGCGAGAAGGGCACTTGGAAGGATGCCGACAGCACCTATGCCAAGGCCTTTGCCGATGATGCCTTTACGACCGATAGCGCCACCTACAAGCAGGCCATGACCGCCTATTACACCGCCTACCAGCAGTACTCTTCGCAGGCTTCGAGCGCCAGCTCCAAGTGGACCGAGTATGCTAACGGCCTCTACGCCAAGGCCAACATCAGCATCTACGGCCTGTTTGCGTAAGGTTTGCCTGCACTACTGCGCGCTAGCCGATCTGCCTGATTTAGCCCGCTAGAACGGACTGAACTGCCTCCCATTTCTTGGACATGAGAAATGGGAGGCTTTCTTTATGCGCGT
>CABSNX010000059.1 GCA_902479205.1 uncultured Collinsella sp.
TCTCAAAACGGACGGTCTCGTAACCTTCGAAATAGTCGTTGGTGTTTTGCATCATGAATGGGACGAGTAACTCGTTCTCCGCCCCAACCTGTACAGCAAACGCAGCAGAACCGCCCAGCACCGGCATTGCCTGCGTTATCAGATCGGTATTGACCACAAAGTCATAGTTTGGCGCAGACTCCGGCACCAAATGCCAAACATACGCTTTAATTCCGCCTTCGACATTGTCCTTATTCCTGACACGCATCTTTACGGCGATAACACACGTGATGTCGGCGTCCTTCAATTTCGTTTTCGTATCTACGATGCCATATTTTGAATAATCATCATGCGCACGCTTGAGATACTCGCGCGGCGTGAGCAGCTCTGCCCCGTCTATGCAAAACGAATACCCGTCAGTCGCCACATCCTTCGACCCCAGAAACGCCCCATCCATCGAGAGCCATTCGCCCTCCGCGTAATATTTTTCAGGAATGACTGTCCGGTTCCCGTTAACGACGCTCACCCTCATGCCCGCAAGGCCGGTAACAGCACAGCCAAAAAGCGCGAGCATCGACCTTCTCGTCAACAGGGCCTTCTTCATCGCGCTCACGACCTTTCCCGAACTTTCACAACGGCACCGTCGCGCATGCAGTAAACACGATCGGCTAGCTCCTCGAGCACCTCTCCGTCATGGCTAGACAGAAGAACCTCGCGACCCGTTGATGCCGCCATCGCCACAACGCGCTTGAGCATTTCCACGCCCGCTTCGTCGAGGGCATTCGTTGGCTCATCGAGAACAAGCAGCTTCGGCTTTTCCATAATTGCCGCAGCTATTCCCAGACGCTGCTTCATCCCAAGCGAGTATGCTCGAAACTTCTTTTTTTCGTCTGCATCGAGCCCCACGAGCCGCAGGGCAGAGCGAATGTCCTCGGGGGTGGCAACGCCATTGATTTGAGCTATGAGCTCCAGATTGTCGTAACCAGACAGATATCCTAAAAAGGAAGGCGCCTCTATCAACATCCCCAGACTCGGCGGAAACGAGATATCCGCCCCAAGTCTTTGGCCATCGATAATAATCTCGCCCTCGGTGGGTCTAATCAATCCGCAGACCGCTCGCATGAGCATGGTCTTACCCGAACCGTTTATCCCCTGAAGCCCGACCACAGTCCCAGGGTCAACCTCGATAGACACGTTGCGCAGGACATCGTTTTTGCCCATGCGCTTCGATACGTCCCTAACGATCACACTCATATCTTGTCCCTCTTTTCGATAAGGTCGGCCCTTCGAAACCACAGTCCACCCAACGATAGGCATAACGACATAATCACAATTGAAAACAAGCCACTCGAGCCCGTCGCAATTCCTTCTTTGACGATTCCACCCCAGCGCAACAGCATCAAGGCATTTCCCAGTAGCGCCCAATGCCGCGCATATGCCGAACAGATCAGGTAGCTCATTACAACCGCAAATGAAACTGACGGCCCAAGCACAAACCCAACCGTTGCCTGCACAAACGCAAGCGCCTCAAAAGCAAGAAAGAGACCTGCGAAAAACGGCAGTGCACCTGCTTCGCTCGCCTTGAGAAACCACGGCGCCAAATTAGCCAGCTGAAGCGACTCGCCATGGATGACCGCGCTGAACGAGGCACTCACCATCAAGCTCCAAATCACAACAGAGCAAACCACCACGAGCAGCGAAAATGCTGTTATCGCCGCCACTGAGATAAAACGCGAGACCCACCAAAGGGTTCTCGCCCGGCATCGGACAAGCGTTTGCAAACCAAACCCGTGCAACGATTCGGCGGGATAATCGAGTGTTGTATAGAGAATAAGCAGAATGAGAAATAGCCATCCTAGCGGAGGCACAAACATGACCCCGGGCCTAGGCTCAAACGGAGCAGATCCGGCAAACACGAGCGCAAGATTGTCCGCAAACCCCAAGGCATCCGTCCTGACCCCATACACAGAAGACAAACCGTAGGCGTACACCAGGTTCGCAACGGTCACTGCCGCAATCGCAATAAAGGTAATGATGTTCTTCTTCAAAACGGTCCTCAGGTCCGCGGCGACCAGCCTAAACAGCATCAGACCATCTCCCGCCTTTTCCACGCCCCAGAAAAAGCCAACGAAGCAAGGGTCAATAATATGATTTCCGCAAAACCGGCTCGAATGTCTGGCCAGTTATTCAGCGATTCCGACCTGATGCTGTTGAAGATATTGCAGTTAAACCCCACACAAGCCATTACGCCGAAGATCCAGCCATTTGCAAAATGCCACGCAACCATTAGCAGATACGGGACAATTATCGCTTTGATTCTGCTACGAAACAAAATTGAGAAGCCAGTTACAGCCATGGATAAAGTCCCGAGCGTGACCGCATCGAACAGCGTGTATGCAAGCACATATAACAAAGGATGTGAATAAAATAGACCGGAGAAATAGCTATGTAGGTAAAGCCCTACGTAGGTCGACTCATCGACCCGAGGAAGATACGCAGGAAAAAGCATCGAGACAATCAGGAAATTGACGAGCAGAGGAATGGCAGTCACTGTAAACGCGGAGAGGAAAGCAGACAGCACCTTTACGTTCACGTATGCCTTTCTGGAAACGCGCGTGCATATCTGCATGTCATAACCACTCAAACGCTCAAAGAGGCACGACCAAGATCCGGCCAACATTGCAAGCAGGGGCAGTGCATAGAAAAACACCGACGCAGACAGTGGCGCGTTCGCGCTCACAACAATCCAGTTACCGAAGCTGCTTTCACGTGTTTGACCGAGATAGTTTTTGGCTTGCATGCCAACGCCGTAACCAAAAGAAAGAAGGTTGTGACGTTCTTTTTCCAAATTTGCCCACGGCTCCAGCGCAGCAGCTATTGCAACTGCGACTGCAATCAAGAGAGCAAAGATAAAAGCTGGGCGTCTTATCGTTTTCGACAGCTCATATCTTACGAGCCTTTGGTTCATACGTCCTCCTCCCCCTTCCGACCCAGAAAGCCGGAAGGGAGCCAATTCAAACAACTATGCGGGAAGCTTGCGGAAATGCCCGACGCAGTCGGGGCTCCATACACCAATAACAGTGCCGTAGCCAGACTCCGCCCATGCAGTCAGTCGCGCCGCAGATCGCCCGTTCTCACGGACGAGGTTATACATTTCCCACTGTCCCTTGTGATTCGAACGATACGTTCCCTGAGTACAATTCATGCTGCCGCTACCGCTTGTGTTATACGCACCGTCTGTATATAACCGAAGCGGATTTCCCGTATAACCTTGGATATCCAGATAGAGCGATGAGGAATCATCCTTTTGACGGTAGCCAGTTGCACTCGTCCCGGCACATTGAAAACTAAATGCCCTATCGGCATTGTTCGTACAGGTCGTAATTCCCGTATCGGCGTTTTGAGTAATGCTAGAAACCTGAGAGGTGTCAAACTCCTCTTGCGCGAACGATGCAGCGGGAACCCCTAGGGACAGACCCGCAGCAATCGCCAACCCGACTCCGATTCGAGTAATAGCGCTCCTTGGCTTAATCATGGCCTTCTCCAATCAAAAGCGGCTAACAATGCGTCGACGCACAGCAACCTTTGCATGAATGGAGAAAGATGTCTGTAAACACTCGCTATTGAGTTGATAATCCAGGCGTTTACACGTTATCTACCTGCGATAACAATGAAATAAGCTCTGCTTTGTTCTTGATCTTCAACTGGCGATAGGACGCGGATCGCAGCGCTTGCACCGTAGATGCAGCGTAACCGACATCCTGCGCAATGGTCTTTGTCGTTGTGCCCTCTGCCGTCATCAACAATATTCGGGCCTGAACATCGGACAGGGCGCGCGACGTAAGCAGAGCCAGCCGGCGCACGTGAGCTGCTTCGGTGGACCCGTTCGCACGGTACTTCAAGACGGCCTTCTCGTCCTCAACCGAGCGTACGAGCACGATGTGCGTAACGAGCATGGGCACAGACCAGCAAACAATCACCGTTGCCACGACGACATTGACGGCCGAACTTTGCCCCAGCAACGACGCAAGGAACAGAGGCTCGAAAACCGTCAGATCCTGCACCATGTTGAGCAAGACAACCCAGACAGGAGCCGCCGCCCCAAAGCAAAGCATCCATATCCCAAGCATTTTGCGCTGCGGACAGCTACGCAGCACTATGTATGTAAGCAACATCCCCGTCAGCACCGCGAACCCATGGATTCGCCCCCTAGTGGCCGCATGGATTAAAGTAGCCGCACCTATTGACACCAACGGCACGATAGCCCGGACACGGGCATGCACCTTAAACGGACGCAGCCCAACAGCGAGCGAGACCGTAGATGCCACGCCGCACAGCAGGACCGGCGCAGCCATCAACGGATCGCATATACACCTCCATGCCGCGATATAGACAAAAGACCATTCCACGGCAGACAGCACCGCCCATACGCACGGGCTTCCGAGCCCAATCGCCCCATCCGTTCTAGTCAGCGCAACTTCACGATTCAGTTTTTCACCCGCGTAGTGCAGCGACAGAAGCAGTCCGAGACCCAATGCATAGCTTGCGAGAGAAAAGGCGACTGCCCGCGAAACACCGGATCCCCAATCGCTATCCGCCATTACCAAGGGGCCCGCCGCAAGGAGGATAAAAAATGTTGTGAGCAGGTATCGAAACAGCCGGCGCGTCCGAACTGATGTCAACATATCACCAGCATGCCGCTGCAGCAGACCAGGCCCTGTAGCATCACCCTCACCCGCAAACAATGCCACGAGTTCGCGTGAGCCCGCAACCGATGCCTTCCCGTATGCTCGGTGAAGCGTTGTTCGCACCGTCGATGGCTTCGTACCCGTCTCCCTGGCAATTTCCGCCGGCGTTTTCCCTTTGAGCAGCAGTCGAACAAACTGCTCTTCTCGAGGCGACAGGGCAGGGGAAAACACCCCCGCATCGAATGGGTCGGACGTGCGAGGGGTATCCGAATTGTTGTCCCGTTTCTCCCTTAGCAATGTGCATACGAAGGCGGCAACAGCAATAGCGGACCCCATCGACAGTGATGCAATGACTGCGGCATCGCTTGCAAAGTATGCCACCTCGACAGCCGGAACAAGGCCAATGGGAACTGCTACAAGCACAGAACGGGCAAACACGTCGCCCTGCCCCCGACCAAAGGCGCGGGGACAGCAAAGCAGCGGGACCGCAGCCAATACGAGATAGACCAGCGGAATTAAAAGCACGAGGCCAATTGATGCGGCCGTTACAGAGGGCATCCCCCATGGCTCGGGAACGACTCTCCATGAAATTCGACAGCAAAACAGCAGGCAAGACAGGACAACTATTGTTTCTGCAAAAAGCGTGCTCTGCGATCGGCGGGTCCCCCTTTCGCCGTCCCGCGCCGCCCCCCGTATCAAAGGAGAGCCCGCCGTATCCCAAATTACATATGAGAGGAGCAACGACCCAGTGAAGCACAAGGCACACGAAACACGATGCAACAACCAGATTGGTGCAAACACGATTGGAATAGAATCTCCGCGAGCATAGAAGGCCAAGTCGACCCATTCGGGAACCACCGCAATAGCAGCAAGGAAAACACCGAAGACGCCAAGGCGACCCGGCCGTCTTATTTCTCTCCCCTTGCGGAGCGCAACACCATGACCAAACGCCGCAAGGCATGCGCCAAGGATAACGAGCCAGGTCATTGCACCTGATGCCAAGCCGATTGAAGATGAAAACCGGTGATAAGGGGTAACCGCCATTACGACGAGCGCAATGGCGAAAGCAGATGTGGCAGAACAGCGGGAAAAGAGCATATGACCTCCATAGCGTGTCATTATATCGCTCGGGCTGCTCGTTTATCTCCACGCCCACACCAGCCAGCATCAACGATTCAGGCGAACTCCAATCCGAGCCAGATCACGGTTCAGCTTTTGTCCGCAGTCCCCGCATCAAAGCGGGATGCGGTTTCCTTTTGAGCGTCGATCTGGAAACTGTATCCCGTTCTGAGTCAATATTCTGGGACGCAGTTTCCGCAGCACACCCCATTCGGAAAGCGTGTCCCAGTATTTGGCCGCAAACTGGGGCGCGCTTTCCGGATGGGTCGAGACGAAGGCCAAGCCAGACAGGCAGCCTCGCATCCCGCCATCCTCGCCATCCGCCTGAGCGTGCTACACTAGCAGCATCTATGCCACCGCGAACGGCTCGGCCCCGCGCCCGCCGCTCGCAAACGAACTTTAAACGCACGAGGGTTGGCCATGCCGCTTTTCTCGCAACATACCGCCCGGTTCTCGCCGGACGTTCCCTTGGAGGGCACTAGCTCTCGCGAGCTGCTCAAGCGGTACCAGCCGCTCGAGACGCTTGCGACCGGCGGTTTTGGCTCCATCGAGATTTGCCGCGACACGCATCTGCGCCGTCGCGTGGCCATTAAGCGCATCCCCCTCACAGACGGCGCCGGCATGCCCGCCAGCGACATCATGGACGTGCTGCGCGAGGCACATACCGCCGCCATGCTTCAACACCCCAATATCGTGCAGGTTATCGACTTTACGCACGATACCGCCTATGCCTACCTGGTCATGGAGTATGTCGACGGTATGTCGTTGGCCGAGTTTTTGCATCGCGTGGACGGCCACTCGCTCACCTTTGACGAGGCCGCGGCCATTGCCGATGCGCTGGGTCAGGCACTCACCTTTGCCCATGCAAACGGCGTGCTTCATCTGGACATAAAGCCCGCCAATGTGCTTATCGACCATTCGGGCAATGTAAAGCTCACCGACTTTGGCATGGCGCGGCTGTCGTCCGCCGGCGGCTTTGGCGGGTCACGCGGCGGCACCATCGGCTACATGCCGCCCGAGCAGCTCGATATCGAGACCGGCACGGTCGACGAACGTGCCGATGTCTTTGCCCTTGCCTGCGTGATCTACGAGGGCCTGTGCGGCAGTGCCCCCTTTATGGCGGCCACGCCTGCCGACTCGCTCGACCGCATCATCGGCGGCGCCACCTATCCCAGCGAACTGATCCCTCACTTTCCCCCGGGGGCCGAGGCGGCGCTCATGAGCGCTCTCTCCCCCATGCCGCAAGACCGCCCCGATAGCATTGAGGCATTCTGCGACCGACTCCTTGCCGGCTTAGGAAGCGTGCGCGAAGGCCGTCGCAGCTTGGAGCAGATGGTGGGCGAACTTTCAGATGACGAGTGCGCGGCAGACGATATGGAGTCGCTACCCTACGAAGATGACACCGTCGAGATCGACCCCGCGCTTGGTTGGGCGGGCTCGCGCTGGAGCCACGCGCGCAACTACACCATGCGCGGTATCTCGGCGCTCTCATGCGGAGCCTTCAGCTTTTTGCTTATGCAGACAGCCGGCGTCGCGGCGCTTCCCGGGCTGGTCGTGGCGGCCGTCGCCATTGGCGCGGCGGCAGGCTTGGCCCCGCAGATTGGCTCGGCCATCTCGGCCGTGGGCTTTTTGGTGCTCATGGCCAACGCCACCATGCAGGCGCAGGGCATCCTGCCGATGCTGCCGGTCGCGGTCATTTTTGCCGCTGCCATGTCCGGTTGGTGGATTGCTTGGGGACGCACCGAGGCAGCTGCGAGCACGACGCTCACCTGCGCGCTTGCGCTGGGTTGCCTCACCGGCGACGCCCTCCTTGCCGCCGGAGCCGCCGCGAGCATCGCGGCGTTTTGGCTCGGCCCGGCAAGCGCCGCGGCAGCCACGGGCATGGGCGCACTCTTTGCCCGCCTTGCTGCAGCGGCTCTCTCTGCGGGAGGCGCACTGGGGCTTAGCAATGTCGCCGCAGCGCTGGGAGACGCGCTCCTTCTCGCTGCAATCGTGCTGGTTGCAGCAACAGCCGCGGCAACATCGCTGCTGCTCAATGCTCATGCCAAGCGCGCCGAGCAGGGATCGAACCTTGCCGCCATCGTCGCAATTGCTGTCGCCGGCATCGGCTCGGCCGTATCGTTTTGTCTTGCACACCATATGGAAATTGCCAGCCTTGCGGGCCCGGTCGTCGCCAAGGCGGCGGTTACGGGAATCCTATCCTCTATAATCGTCGGGATATACCTTTATTTGCTCGGATACCAAAGAACCTATACGGAGAGTGATCTTTCGTGAACTTCCTGAACATCTTCGAGGACCACGTGGCCGGCATCTTCGGTGCCACCCGTGCCCCGTTCTCCTTTAAGAAGCTTGCCAAGCAGGCCGCTCGCGACATGGAGGATCAGACTCTGGTGATCAACGGCGTCAACACCGCGCCGGCACTCTATACCATCCTGATTGCCGCCGACGACGATCCCATGCTCGCCCCGTTCTATCCCGAGCTTTCGCGCGAGGTCCGCGAGTTTGTGAAAGCGCAGGCCGAAAAGCGCCGCTACGTCTTTGTCGGCGAGCCCCTCGTTCGCTTTATGATCGACCCGCAGCTGCGCGGCGGCAAGTTCTCGGTCTTTGCCGAGAACGTCGATGCCCCTACGCTCGGTCGCCTGTACGAGGAAGAGCGCGCCTACCAAAACGGCCTGGGCCAGAACAACTCAGCCGCGAGCCGTGCCGCCAGCGCCCCGCGCGCCGGCCAGCAGCAGTTTGCCGCCCCGCAGCAACACCCCGCTGCTATGCCGCAGCAGCAGCCGGCACCTCGTGCTGCCACTCCCGACCCGCTTGCCGTGGCCGACCCCTTTGCGCCCAATATGCCCGACCCTGCCGCCGCACCCATTCCCGTGCCCCAAACCGTCTCGCGCGACGCGCTTGCCGGCATGGGCGGAGCCGCCGCGACCGGCGCCGCCGCTGGCCTTGGCGCCGCAGCCAGCATCGCCTCCAACATGGCAAGCTCTCGCGCCCCGCAGCGTCCGCTCGCCCAGCTCGTCGATGTCGTGAGCGGCGAGAGCCACGCCATCACCTCCGCACAGGTGACCATCGGTCGCGAGCGCTCGGTTTCCGACATCGCCCTGCGCGACCCCAACGTGTCGCGCCGTCATGCCCAGCTCACCTTTACCGGCTCGGACTGGTCGATCGAGGACCTCAACTCCACCAACGGCACGCTCGTCAACAACCGTCGCATCACGCGCTGCCCGCTGCGCAACGGCGACCTGCTGACGTTTGGCCTGAGCACGTTCGAATTTAGGGGATAGTCGCTTATGAACATCGATATCGTCCTGTTTGCAGGCCGCATCGTCCTGGTCGTCCTGCTTTATATCTTCCTGTTTGCCGTCATGAAGACCGGCGTGGGGCTCGTCCGCGGTCAACGCCGCGACTCGGCCATCTGGACGATCGATGTGGACAAGGGCCCGCGCGGCATCCGCGGCATCCACGTGGATATGCTCGGCCCCGTCATCGTCGGCCGTTCGCCGTCGTCGGACATCTGCATCAACGAACCGTTTGTCTCGGCCTCGCATGCGCGTTTTTCGCTGCAGGGTCCGGCACTTATTATCGAGGACCTCAACTCGCTTAACGGCACGCTCGTCAACGGCCGCCAGCTGGTGGAGCCCGCAACGCTGCGCGAGGGCGACGAAGTCCAGATTGGCGACGTGGTCATGAAGGTGAACCGTCGATGATCGACGAGGAGAACAAGTCCGCAACCATGCCAGAGACGTCGGCCGCCCCCGCGACCGTGCCGGCTCATGCCGCCCCGGCGGGCCATGCGCCCGTGGAGCCCGAGGACACTGTGTTCTCCCTGCCTCTTTCGCATGTAACGCAAGAATATCCGACGCTGACCGACGACGAGGATACCGAGGACAACGCTGACGGCGGTAACACCCCCATCGGCGTGTACGCCGCTACCGAGCAGCCCGCGGCCCCGCAAGACATGCCCGCGCCGGCTCACTTTGCCGAACCCGTCGCCACGGCGATTACCGAGAGCTCCGCGGTATTTGCGGCTCCCGAGCCCGCGGCACCGGCGTTTCCCGTAGCGCCGGCACCCGCCGCAGCACCCGAGTCCGCATCTGCACCGGAACCCGCGGCGGCGCCCTCC
>CABSNX010000060.1 GCA_902479205.1 uncultured Collinsella sp.
ACGAGATACTGATCGGTCTCGTGGGCTCGGAGATGTGTATAAGAGACAGGCCGTTGTCGAAGTAGATGATCTTGGCGTCCTCGCCGCCCAGCTCGATAGCGACATCGGTGGCCGGGATGAGGGTCTCGACGGCGCGCTTGCTGGCGATGACCTCCTGGACAAACTCCAGGTCGAGCCACTGGGACAGCAGCAGGCCGCCCGAGCCGGTAATGGCGCAGGTCATCTGGGCCGTCGGTAGCACAGTCGCAGCGCCCTCGAACAGGTCGCGGGCGCAGGCGCGGACGTCGGTGTGGTGGCGCTGGTACTTGGCGTAGACGATCTGGTTGTCGTCGTTGAGCACGGCAAGCTTGACGGTGGTGGAGCCCACGTCGATGCCCAGGTGCAGGTTGCCGTGGGCGTTGTCGGGGTTGAAGATCGCGCCTTCGGGGGCCCGGCCGGCGGCTACGGGCTCAGCGGCGGTGGCGGGCTCGCTGGCGACGGACGTCTCCCCTGCCACGTTCTTGGCATCGGCAACTGCCTCAGCGACTTTCTCGGCAGCGGCGGTCGCGGCCTTCTGCGCGGCGTCCATCACGACGGGCGCGGCCTCACGCGCGGCAGCGACCATACGGTCCTTAATGCCCTCGACGAGTTTGCTCATCTGTCTCTCCTCTTAGTTGTTGGACTCGACGGTTGCGGCGGTGTCGACCGCGTCCTCGAGCTGCAAGTTCAATAGCTTCATGCCGTATTCCGGCACGTTGATATCGATGGGTTGGCCATATAGGTCGCCGGGACGCACAAAGGCGATAACCGTCATAATGCGCGCCATGGCCTCGGGCGATTCGGTGAGGCCGCGCTCAAACCAGCGCTGGATCAGGCCAACCTCGGCACTCACGACATAGGTAACGTAGTAGTCAAAGAACGTGCCCAGCGCCAGGCCCAAGATGCCCGTCTGTGCACGAGGCACCACGGCCTCACGCGCGGTGTCGATGATCCTTTTAATGAAGGCCTGGTCGCCGCCCGGACCCAGCAGCGCACCGATTAAGTCGCGATTGGCCGCAAGATAACGCAGCAGCTCAACCGAACCGGGTGCCGGCTCGAGCTCATCGATGTTGTGATAGAGGTCGGGCAGCTGAGCTGCGGTGATGAGCTCAATGCGCTCACGGATCTCGGCCAGCAAGCCGTCCTCGATTTGATTGATAAAGTCGGGGATATCGCGGTAATGCGAATAGAACGTGCGACGCGTAAGGCCAGCGCGCTCGGTGAGCGACGCGACATTAATGCGCGAAAGGTCGCCGCTTTCGGCAAGCTCGCTAGCAAGTGCCTGGCGAAGGGCACGCTGCGAGCGAAGGGACCGGCGGTCGCATTTCTCGAGCTGGGACAAGCGTCCTCCTTGTTACTCAGCCTGTGCGCTATTGCACAGTGCGAGTATTATTGCACACCGTGTGCATCAACACGTAAAGGCAATATTTTGGATGTGACGAAGAGACAGTCCCTTGTCGCATTATTCAATGATGGTGCGGGAGTTTTGCTTGCGCATGGTGGCGAGCATGTGTTTGGGGACGGCGTGGATCATGCAGCTGCCGATGGTCGCGCTCGCGGCGGCTTTAGCTGCATCGCTAGCGTTTTTGGTCGCATAGCTGTGGCGGAAACGCTTGAGCATGGCAATGTCGTTGCCGCCGTCGCCGTAGACCGCGACCTCGTCCTCGGCAATACCGTAGTAACCCGCCAGCCAGGCCACGCTCTCGCCCTTGTTGCACGCTACGTCCGTAATCTCAAACATCACCGGGTCAAACGGCGCGTTGACCACGCGGTCCGAGCGCTCGACCAAATACGCCTTAAGGTCGCGCTCCAGCTCGGGCGAGGTCACGCGGCAGTTGATCTTGCACACATCGTGGCGCAGGATGTCACCGATCGACCGGTCGAAATATTGTTCCTCGTGATACCCGCCACGTGCACGCATGCCACGCATCACGATACGCTTGATAGGGCTGTCCTTTTTAAAGCCCGCTTGATGCATCTCGAACGAACCGCTCGAAAACATGCCATCGGGCGTGGAGCAATCAAAACAGATGTCCGGGAACGCCTTGAGCAGCTCCTCGGTAACCTGCGGGTCGATGGTCCAGGTCTTGAGCACCTCACCATGGCTGTCACGCACGATGGATCCGTTGGAGCAGCAGGCGTCGAGTGCCAGACCTGTAAAGCCATGCTCGCCGATCGGCAGCGTCGAGCGTCCGGTCGCGGGAACCACATGCAGGCCAGCCTCGGTCAGCTCGCGAATGGCACGGCGAATGGTCCCGTCTGCCTCGTGCAGGGCATTCAACAGCGTTCCGTCTAAGTCACTCGCAAACATCTTGATCATGGGCATGCCTCTCCTTCGTCTGCACGATATTGTAGACGAGAACGGGCACATCCCAAGAGAGGCACGCCCGTCAGGCGAAAGATTGTCCTACACCGCGGCGGGGCCGTGTTCGCCGGTACGGATGCGGATAACCTCCTCGACCGGCTCGACCCAAATCTTGCCGTCTCCAACGGCGCCGCAACCTTGGAAACGGCGCGGCAACGGGCGCGAAACGAACGGGAAATACGCGAGCAAGGGGGCCGCAAGCACACCCGTCCCGGCTAGCGCCGAAACAGCTCGTGGGCGCGGTCGCGGAGATTAGTTGCTCGAATGACACCTTCGTAGCGATTGATGCGCAGACGCGGGAAAGCGTTAAAGAAGCGTAGGTCGCGGCGGCTGAGTGACACGCTCGGCACCGGACGGCTCATGCGCTTGCCGGCAAGGCGACGACTGAGTGACGGACGCGGCATGCTCGGCGCGGCATCGGCCACGCGGCGGGCAGCGAGCGCCAGGCCGCGAGCACCATCCGAAATAAACGTCGGCATCGAAGCCTTCTCGCGCAGGGCATCGAGCGTCGCGTCGCCCAGCTCCGCCAGCCACGCGTTAACGGCACGGCTGCGGATATGCGTCTGTGCCACCGAGTCGATCGCCGAATCGGGAATACGTTCGAGCATGGAGTCGGACGCATCGGCGAGCGACTCGTTGATGCGGTCGGCAAGGTCGGCCCGGACGCGCTCCAGCTGATCGGACAGACGCCGCCAGCTCGCCAACGAGCATGCCGCGTCGACCATCATCGCGACCGCGACGATAAAGGCGGACAGCCGCACAATCAGCACCGGCAGATGGCCAAGCAGCCCCAACAATGCCGGCTCCACTAAACGGCAAATGCACAACGCACCCAAGCCAAACGCGCATGCCCAGTACAGACAGATGCGTCCGTGCAGGTTAAACGGCAGGTGCGAATAGTCCCAAAAGCGAGCGCCCGTTGTTTTTTCCAGCAGCACGCCTACGCTGTACTCAATCACGCTGCATACGAGCGCTGCAGCGACAAACTGGCTCGACGCGTCAGGAATTCCGCGCAACAGCAGCCAGCAGGCTATGCCGCCCACACCATAGATAGGACAACACGGCCCCAGCAAAAATCCGCTGTTGGCGAAGCGTCCTTGGTTGAGCATGGCACAGACTGTCGATTCCCATACCCAGCCGCAAAAACCGTAGAAGGCAAACGAGAGCACCAGTGCCGAGAGCGGACAGGTGGCAAGCGTCGCGCCGTCAAATGCCATGTCGATCGCGGTCCCCACCGTCTACCCTCTCCTCTTCTCGCTCGATGCTTTACTCACGCCATCGTCCACCCACCCTTGCGCGGCAGACGACCGGCGACCGTCTCGCGCAGCGCGCACCATTTATCCGCCAGGCACACAATCCATGCCTCACGACACGTCGGCGGCACCGGCACCAGCGGAAACATATGGCGCACGATAATATTCCGCTCGCACGACGTCAGCTCAAAATCTTCCTCGGCGCGTGCCAGGGCAAAAAACGGGTGGCGAAAGCCATGCAGTCGATGGCTCGGGTCGGGGTCGTGCCAATCGTAGAGAAAGTAATCGTGTAACAAGGCTCCGCGCAACAACGAGGCGCGGTCGACCGAGACACCGACGCGGCCCAGGCGCTCGGCAAAGGACAGACTTGCCCGCGCCACCGAGGTCACATGCGCATACACCGTCACATCGCCATGCTGAATAAACTCGCGCGTCAGGTCCAGACGGCCCACCTGTGCCAGTTGACGGGCAGCATGGTCTACTTCGCACGCGATTTTCTCGGCACGAACGACATCGGACATGCTGCCTCCTTCCAGCGACTCACGACGACAAGCCACAGCCCGTGCGCAATCGATAAAAACATCATGGAACACATCAGTATGGCATCGGACAAAACGTTTTGCCCCACCAGTTGGCGAATTACCGCGCCGCCGTCACATATCAAACGCCAAAATGTGCGAGACTGTTTTGTGCAATTGTGCCGGCCGAGGGAGCGCCGGCGCTCGATTCGCATGGAGTAACCCACAACGATGCTGCTTACGCAAACGACAACGCCCGAGGACGTCAAGGCTCTTAATCGCGCCGAGCTCCCGCAGCTCTGCGATGAGATTCGCCACGCCATCCTCGAAAGCTCCGCCGCTGTCGGCGGACACGTTGCCCCCAACCTGGGCGTCGTTGAGCTTACGGTCGCGCTCCATCGCGTGTTTAACTCCCCTATCGACAAGATAGTCTTTGACGTTTCGCACCAGACCTACGCCCACAAGGCGCTGACTGGGCGCGCGTACACTTATATCGATTCGAAGCGCTTTGGCGAGGCCTCTGGCTTTGCCAATCCCGACGAGTCCGAACACGACCTGTTCGCCATGGGCCATACCTCCACGTCGGTGAGCCTGGGCTGCGGCCTTGCCCACGCGCGCGACCTGGCGGGCGATACGTACAACGTCATCACCATCATTGGCGACGGCTCGCTTTCGGGTGGCCTGGCGTTTGAGGGCTTCAACAATGCCGCCGAACTCGATAGCAACCTGATCATCATCGTCAACGATAACGACCAGTCCATCGCCGAAAACCACGGTGGCCTATATCGCAATCTGGCCGAGCTGCGCGCCAGCGACGGCACCTGTGAGCGCAACGTTTTCCGCGCGATGGGGCTCGACTACCGCTATCTGGACGCCGGTAACGATGTGTTGGCCCTCGTCGACGCGTTGCAGGAACTGCGCAATATCGATCATCCCATCGTGCTGCACGTCTCCACCGCCAAGGGCAAGGGCTTTGAGCCGGCCCAGAGCGACCCCGAGCGCTGGCACCACGTGGGTCCGTTTGATATGGCGACTGGCCGCAAGCTCTGCCCGGGCCATCCGAGCGAGCCCGCACCGCGCACCTATGCCGACATTACGGGCGAGGCGCTCAGCGCCGCCATCGGGCGCGATCCGCAGGTCGTGGGCATCACGGCTGCCACGCCCTACATCATGGGCTTTACACCCGAGCTTCGCGCTGCCGCCGGCAAACAGTTCGTCGATGTGGGCATTGCCGAGGAGCACGCTGTGACCTTTGCCACCGCGCTTGCGCACTCGGGCGCCAAGCCAGTCTTTGGTGTGTACGGCACGTTTTTGCAGCGCGCCTACGACGAACTGTGGCACGACCTGTGCCTCAACGATGCCCCCGCAACCATCTTGGTGTTTGGCGCGTCGATCTTTGGCACCACATCCGAGACGCACCTCTCGTTCTTTGATATTTCCATGCTGGGCGCTCTTCCCAACATGCACTACTTGGCGCCGGCCTGTATGGAGGAATACCTGTCCATGCTGAGCTGGTCGCTCGACCACCGCGAGCATCCCGTGGCGATTCGTGTACCGGGCATCGGCCTGGTAAGCCGTCCCGACCTTGCGCCCGCCGAGGGCACCGATTATGGCATCGTGCGCTACGACGTGGTGCGCCAGGGTCGCGACGTAGCAGTGCTCGCGCTCGGCGATTTCTTTGAGCTGGGCGAGCGCGTGGCAAACCGCTTGGCTGCCGAGTACGGTATCGAGGCCACGCTCGTCAACCCGCGCTTTGCAACCGAGCTTGACCGCGAGTTCCTCGACAGCCTTGCCGCCGAGCATCGCGTCGTCGTCACCCTCGAGGACGGCATCTTGGACGGCGGCTGGGGCGAGCGCGTGACATGTTATCTGGCCTGCACGCCGCTGCGCACGCGCACCTTCGGCATCGCCAAGGGCTTCCCCGACCGCTACGACCCCAACGAACTGCTTGCGCAGAACGGCATGACGGTCGAGAACATGGCCGCCGAAGCCGTAAGGCTACTCAACGAGTAAGAAAACCTCCGCAAGGGAAGCACCCCTGCGGAGGTTTTAATTTTCGCGACGCGATTATCTCAATCTGTAACATCTAGGGCCCGAATTCTCGTCTAACTGTTACAGATCTAGATAAGACGTCTTAGTCCCAGACCTTTGTCTCAATCTGTAACAGATAGAGACCTTTTGTCCGTCCAGATGTTACAGATTGAGACATTCGAATTCCCCTGAAGAGATAATCTCGATCTGTAACAGGTAGAACCCATTTCCTCGTCTAACTGTTACAGATTGAGACAAAGCAGCAAGACAGGCCACCACATCTGCAAGAACCACCACAAAGGTGCCTGTCCCTTTTTGGTAGGTAGAATTACCCATAAGGTAAGTATGTTTCTGAGTTATTTCGTGTTGACCCATTTGAGCGCGATAGGGTATAACTCTACTCAACCGCTAGGGATTTTATTGAGAAAGGTGTTCTACCATGAGCAAGAACCTCTCCCAGCAGGTCGTTCTCGACCGCCGCGGCTTTGTCGCCGCTACCTTCGCAACCGTCGCCGGCCTTGGTCTTGCCGGCTGCTCCGACACCAGCGCCGAGGCCGACAAGGGTTCCGCCGCCGGTTCCTCCAAGAGCTCCGAGGATACCGAGGCTTCCACCACGCTCGACGCTAAGGCATTCGACAAGCTCGTCGACAACGGCCCCAAGGCCGATGACGACGCCATCGCCGCCAGCACCTGGGCCACGGCCGTCAAGGACGCCGGCGTCTTTAAGATCGGTGGCGTTCAGACTTCCACACTCTTCTCCCTCCTCAACGAGAAAGACGGTCAGACCCGCGGCTTCGATGCCGGCATCGCGCAGCTTCTGTCCAACTACATCCTGGGCGAGAACAAGGTCGAGATCACCCAGGTGACCTCGGACACGCGCGAGTCCGTCCTGCAGAACGGTCAGGTCGACGCTGTCTTTGCCACCTACACCATTACCGATGAGCGCAAGAAGCTCGTCTCCTTTGCCGGTCCCTATTACTACACGCAGCAGGCCATCCTGGTGCTCGCCGATAACGACGACATTAAGAGCGTCGACGACTTGGCCGACAAGAACGTCGCCGTCCAGTCCGGCTCCAACGGCCCTGCCATCCTGGAGGAGTTCGCCCCCAAGGCCAGCCAGCAGGAGTTCAAGACCGACGAGGAGGCCCGCCAGGCACTCCAGCAGGGCCGCGTTGACGCCTACGTCATCGATAACAACATGCAGCAGAGCGCCCTGGTCCGCGAGCCCGGCAAGTACAAGATTGCCGGCAAGCCCTTCGGCAGCAAGGAGCCCTACGGCATCGGCCTGCCGCTCGATTCCGACGGCGTCGCCTTTGTCAACGACTTCCTTAAGAAGATCGAGGACGATGGCACCTGGACCGAGCTGTGGCAGATCTGCATCGGCGACCGTACGGGCGACACCAATGTTCCCGAGCTGCCCGAGATCGGCGCCTAGGCAGCAAGCCTGATAACGGCCGCAACGAAACCATATGGAAACGCATGATGTGCTTTATTGCGGTAAACTGTTTCCTCACTGAGTTGTCGGGGCTTCCGTACACACGGGAGCCCCTTTCCTTATCGGCGGGAGGTCCGCATGAGTCTCTCCGAGCTCTGGTCGCTCTATGGCCAGAACTATATCGACGCGCTGCTAGCAACCTGGGGCATGACTCTTGAGTCGTTTGCCATCGCCATGGTGCTGGCTGTCGCCGTCACCGTGATGCGCGTGTCGCCGCTCAAGCCGCTGCGCGTCTTTGGCGACCTGTATGTCCAGGTCTTCCGTAACATCCCCGGCATCGCACTGCTCATCATCGTCGTCTATGCGCTGCCGCCGCTCAAGGTCGTCCTGCCCTACCGCACCTGCGTTATCGTCGCCACGGTCCTTTTGGGCTCGGCCTTTGGCTCCGAGAACTTTATGAGCGGCATCAACACCGTCGGCGTCGGCCAGGTCGAAGCCGCACGTTCGCTCGGCATGAGCTTTAACCGCATCCTCGCCAAAATCGTGATTCCGCAAGCGCTGCGCTCAAGCGTATTGCCCATGACCAACCTCTTTATCGCCGTCATGCTCACCACCGCGCTCGGCAGCCAGGTGCCGCTTAAACCGCAGGAGCTCACCGGCGTGGTGAGCTACATCAACACACGCTCGCTCGGCGGCGTCGCCGCGTTCTTTATCTCGGCGCTCGGCTACCTGGGCACGGCTTTTGTGGTGAGCCACATTGGCAACTACATCGATAAGAAGGTGAGGATCCTCCGATGAGCAAGCATTCCTCCCCTGCACTTACCATGCGCGATGCGCTCTACGAGGCTCCCGGCCCCAAGATGCGCGCCAAGATTCGCATCGGCACCGCCATCTCGCTTGTTGCCGTCGCCGCGCTCGTCGTCCTCGTGTTGCAGCGCTTTTATGTGACCGGCCAGCTTTCGGTCCACTATTGGTATTTCTTTACGCACCTCACCACCTGGAAGTTCCTGCTTGCCGGCTTTGAGGGCACCGTTAAAGTCGCGCTCACCGCCGGCGCCATCGCGCTGGTGCTGGGCCTGGCCCTTATGCTCGGCCGCACAAGCGACATCAAGCCGCTGCAGCTGGCCTGCCGTGTGCTCACCGACTTTTTCCGCGGCGTGCCGAGTCTGCTGTTCATCTACTTCTTCTTTTTGGTGCTGCCCCAGTACAAGATCGCGCTGCCGTCGTTTTGGATGCTCACGCTTCCCGTCGCGCTCGCTGCCGCCGGCGTACTTGCCGAGATCTTCCGCGCCGGCGTCAACGCCGTACCGCGCGGACAAGTCGAGGCGGCCCAGGCACTCGGTCTCTCCAAGGCTAAAATCACCTTTAAAATCGTGTTGCCGCAGGCTATTCGGTTTATCATTCCGTCGTTGATTTCACAGCTTGTGGTCGTTGTCAAAGACACCACCGTCGCCTACGTGGTGAGCTACCCCGACCTGATGCAAAATGCCCGCGTGCTCATTACCAACTACGACGCCCTCGTGTCGGTCTACCTGGTAATCGCGGTCATCTACATCCTCATCAACGTCGCGATCAACAAGGCCGCTGTCTATGTTTCGCACAAGACCGGCGCGACCATCATCCGCTAACGCTTTACCATTTCGAGTCATAAGGAGCCGAGCACCATGGCACAGAGCACCTCTTCCACCGGCAATCAGCCGCTGATCGAGCTCAAGCACGTCGATAAGCACTATGGCGACCTGCACGTCCTCAACGACATCAATCTGTCGGTCGACCGCGGCGAGGTCGTCGTTGTAATTGGCCCCTCGGGCTCGGGCAAGTCGACCATGTGCCGCACCATCAACCGCCTGGAAACCATCGACTCGGGCGAGATCCTCATCGAGGGCGAGCCCCTGCCGCAGGAAGGCAAGGACCTCGCCCGCATGCGTGCTGAGCTGGGCATGGTGTTCCAACAGTTCAACCTGTTCGCACATATGACCGTACTGCAGAACGTCATGCTGGGACCGGTCGACGTGCTGGGCGTCTCCAAGGACGAGGCTCGTGAGCGCGCCATGGACCTGCTGAGCCGCGTGGGCGTGGCCGAGCAGGCCGATAAGGTGCCCGCACAGCTCTCGGGCGGCCAGCAACAGCGCGTAGCCATCGCCCGTTCACTCGCCATGCAGCCCAAGGCCATGCTCTTTGACGAGCCCACAAGCGCCCTCGATCCCGAGATGATCAACGAGGTGCTCGAGGTCATGGTCCGTCTGGCCCAGCAGCTGTCTCTTATACACATCTC
>CABSNX010000061.1 GCA_902479205.1 uncultured Collinsella sp.
GTGGGCTCGGAGATGTGTATAAGAGACAGCAGCCACACCGCGCGCAGGTCGAGGCGCTCGACGCCTTGGCCGATCACCAAAGTGTTCTGGCTGTTATGGGAACGGGGCGCGGCAAGTCGCTCATCTTCCATGTGCATGCCGCGCGCGAGGCGGTCCTTCGCGGGCGTGCGAGCATCTTTGTCTATCCGCTGCGTGCGCTCGTTGCCGACCAGGCCTATCACCTCTCGTCGACGATGGCAGCGCTTGGCATTGGCGTTGGCGTGCTGACCGGCGAGACCGTGGAGGCCGCACGCGATGACGTGTTCGCCGG
Source organism: uncultured Collinsella sp. (assembly GCA_902479205.1). Classification (GTDB taxonomy): domain Bacteria; phylum Actinomycetota; class Coriobacteriia; order Coriobacteriales; family Coriobacteriaceae; genus Collinsella. Next base: position 311 of record CABSNX010000061.1, read on the forward strand.
TCTAGCTTCGGGCCGCACCGGTATCGTGCTCACGACGCCCGAGTTCCTGTCTATCCACCGTGACCGCTTCGCGCGTTCGGGCCGCATCGGCTTTGTCGTTATCGATGAGGCGCACCACGCCGGCCTTGCCAAGGGCGGCGACCGCAGCGCCTATCTTGACATGCCCGATATCCTCAAAGCCCTGGGCGACCCGGTCGTTATGGCTGCGACGGCCACCGCGACGGCTCCGGTCGTGGCCGAGCTTGCCCGCATGCTGCCGATCACTCGCACGGTGGTCGACGAGACGGTGCGCGAGAACCTGCAGCTCGAGGACGACCGCGATCTTGCAAGTCGCGAGAACCGTTTGGTGTCGATTGTGGCGACGGGGGAAAAGACCGTCATCTACGTCAATTCGCGTGACCAGTCCGTGGCGCTCGCCAAGACGTTGCGCAAGCGTGTGCCCGATTGCGCAACCCATATCGCGTTCTATAACGCGGGGCTTGCGCGTTCCGATCGCCGTCGCGTGGAGGAAGCATTCCGAGACGGCAGCCTCAGCTGTATCGTCTCGACATCTGCCTTTGGCGAGGGCGTCAACCTGCCCGATATCCGCCATGTCGTGCTCTATCACATGCCGTTTGGCGGCATTGAGTTTAACCAGATGAGCGGCCGTGCCGGTCGCGATGGCCAGCCCGCCGTGATCCACCTGCTCTATTCGTCGCGCGATGCCCGCATTAACGAGCGCCTGCTCGACTGCTACGCACCCGAGCGCGACGAGCTCGTCACACTCTATCGCGCGCTGCAGACCATGTGGCGCTCCAACCGCGGCAAGACCGGGGATGATTCATTCTGCGCAAGCGATATCGACATCGCGCAGATGTGCCTTGCCATCGATGCCCGCACGCCGGTCGACGAGCGCTCGGTGGAAAGCGGCCTGGGAATCTTCGAAGAGCTTGGTTTCTGTCGCGTTTCGGGGTTTGACGATACGCGTCGCATCGCGATGGCCGAAAACCCCGGCCGCGTGCAATTGAGCAGGTCAATTCGCTATTTGGAGGGCTTGCGCTCGCGCATGGAGTTTTCGGCTTTCCGGAGCTGGGCGCTCGATTCGTGCGCTTCTGATATGCTAGCCAAAGTTAACCGCCCGATCGTACCGCGGGCCTAGGGGAAGGGGACCTCGATGGATGCCGCAGCCCGTACCGCCCATGATTCCACCCTCCAGCCGTTTTCGGAGATGGAGCACTATAAGCATGCCGATGAGCTGCCGCCCGAGATTATGGCGGACAGCTACGACAAGCTGGAGCGTCTGTGCCTCAAATATATGAATGAGGACGACTTTTCTAAGGTTGAGCAGGCCTACTGCTTTGCCGCCGAGAAGCATTGCAACCAAAAGCGGCGCTCGGGTGAGATGTACATCAACCATCCCGTCGAGGTGGCCATCATTCTGGCCGATCTCAAGATGGACTGTGACGTGGTGTGCGCCGCGCTGCTGCACGATACCGTCGAGGATACCGAGACTTCGCTTGCCGATGTTTCCGGCCTGTTTGGCGATACGGTGGCCGAGCTCGTCGATGGCGTGACCAAGCTCACCAACATCGAAGTCGACAGCATGGACGAGAAACAGGCCCTCACGCTGCGCAAGATGTTCCTCGCCATGTCCAAGGACATCCGCGTCATCATCGTTAAACTTGCCGACCGTCTGCACAACATGCGAACGCTGGCAGCCCTGCGCGAGGATCGTCGCCTATTTAAGGCTCGCGAGACCATGGACGTGTACGCGCCCTTGGCCGACCGCCTGGGCATGAGCTCTATTAAGTGGGAGCTCGAGGACCTGTCCTTCTTCTACCTGGAGCCCGATGCCTACCAGCGCATCGCGCGCATGGTGGCGGAGTCGCGCGAGGTCCGTGAGCGCTATCTGGCTGAGACCATCAAGACACTCACCGACGAGCTCAACCGCATTGGCCTGGAAGGCTTCCAGATCAACGGCCGTTCCAAGCACTATTGGTCCATCTACCAAAAGATGAAGCGCAAGGGCAAGGAGTTCTCCGAGATCTACGACCTGGTGGCGCTGCGCGTTATTACCCATTCGGTGCGCGATTGCTACTCCACGCTCGGTGCGGTGCATACGCTGTGGCACCCCATGCCTGGTCGCTTTAAAGACTATATCGCCATGCCCAAGGTCAATAACTACCAGTCGCTCCACACGACGGTCATCGGCCCTACGGCTCGTCCGCTCGAGATTCAGATTCGAACCTACGAGATGCATGAGCAGGCCGAGTACGGCATTGCCGCCCACTGGCTATATAAGAAGTCGGGCGGATCGTCTGCTTCCAAGACCAATGACGCTCAACGTTTGGACGACCAGATTAACTGGCTTAAGCACTCACTCGATTGGGCTGCGTCTGATGAGATTACCGACGCCAAGGAATACCTGCATTCGCTGAAGGTCGACCTCTTCGATCAGGAGATCTTCGTCTTCACGCCCAAAGGCGAGGTCATGGCGCTTCGTGCCGGCTCCACGCCGCTCGACTTTGCCTATGCCGTTCACACCGAGGTGGGAAACCATTGCGTCGGCGCCAAAATCAACGGTGCGGTGGCTCCGCTCACGCACGAGATCAAGACGGGCGACCGCGTTGAAATCCTGACTAACAAGAGTTCCAAGCCGTCGCGTGATTGGCTCAAGATCGTCAAGACGCCTTCCGCCAAGTCAAAGATCCGTCGCTACTTTGCCGCCGCGACTAAGGACGACGACGCTGCCGCCGGCCGCGATATGCTGGCCAAGGACCTGCGCAAGCGCGGGTATGGCATCTCCACGCCGCGCTCCACGCGTGCGCTCAATGCCGTGGCGGAGCAGTTTAACTTCAAGCAGCTCGAGGACCTGTTTGCCGCCGTCGGTGCCGGCAAGGTTGCCCCGCGCGCTGTGGGCAATAAGGTCGAGCAAATCTTGGACCCCAAGCCCGAGGAACAGCTCACCAAGGCCGAGGCTATCGCCGAGGTCGTGAAACAGCCGGCCCGCGGCTCCAACCGCAAGCCGCAAAAGCGTGGCAAGAGCGCAAGTAACGGCATTATCGTCAAGGGCGAGAGCAACAGTGGCCTGCTGGTCCGTCTGGCTCATTGCTGCAACCCCGTGACGGGCGACGATATCGTCGGCTTCATCACGCGTGGCCGAGGTGTCTCAGTGCATCGCGCCAACTGCCCCAACGTCAAGGGTCTTATGGAACATCCCGAGCGCATGATCGATGTGGAGTGGGACGGCGCTGCCGACACCCTCTTCCAGGTCGAGATCGTGGTCGAGTGCCTGGACCGCATGGGCCTGCTCAAGGACGTCACCATTGCCATTGGCGATGCAGGCGGCAATATCCTTTCCGCCGCCACCTCGACCAACCGCGAGGGTATTGCGACCCTGCGCTTTATGGTCGAGATTTCGGATGCGAGCGGCCTGGATCCGCTGCTGGCTTCCATCAGCAGTGTCGATTCGGTCTACGACGCTCGCCGTCTTATGCCCGGCGAGGGCGGAGCGCAACTCAAGCGCCGTGTGTAGGTGCGAGAGCCTCTCAGCATCATAGATATTGGTTACGTTCGAGGCATCGTTTGGTGCCTCGAGCGTATTTTAGAAGGAGGGTATGCGCATGGACGATATGACTTTGGACCTGACACCCCGAGGCACGGCTTCGATTGAGGCGCTCGTCAACGGCCCGATTCAGACCAACAGCTACGCCGTGATTTCGAATGACGAGTGCTTAATCGTCGATCCGGCGTGGGAGGGCGAGCGTCTTGTGGAGCATATCCGCACCGCGCATCCCGAGGTGCGTGCACTCGGCTCTGTCTGCACGCACGGTCATGCCGACCATGTTGGCGGGGTTGCCGGGGTTCGGGCTGTCGTTGGCGACGGCGCACTATATGAGTTGTGCGCTAAGGACGTGACGGTACCTCGCGCAAATATCGAGGAGCAGCGCGCCATGTGGGGTATCGAGACGCCCGATCCGGGTGAGCCGACGCGTTTGCTTGCCGAGGGCGATACAATCGAGGTGGGCGACGTCTGCCTGCAGGTGATCGAGGCGCCGGGGCATACGCCGGGCGGCATCGTCCTGTTCGCCGCGACCGAGCAGGGGAACATCGCCTTTGTGGGCGACACGCTTTTCCCGGGCAGCCACGGTCGTACCGATCTTTCCGGCGGTGACGAGGCGGCGATTATGCGCTCGCTCTCCAAACTTGCCAAGATGCTTCCGCCCGATACCGTTTGCTTGACGGGCCATGGCGATTCGACCACGATGGCGCGCGAACTTATGCAGAACCCGTTTATGCAGATGTAGGCTCGAAGCCGTCTTTCGAACCACGAAGACCGCTCAATCGTCAAGCTATTTTCCCCAGTGGGTCGATTCTGTGGGGCAAACGGTCAAAATTTGTTCAATCGGATGGTATTCGTGAACAAACGAACGTTTATGCTCGGGTATGTCGTGGTAAAATCTCAGGCGTTATCGGAGCAACCTTACAGGAGGTTTCTTTTATGCTCGTCAACGCAGCAGACATGCTCAAGAAGGCCGAGGCCGGCAAGTACGGTCTCGGTGCCTTCAACACCAACAACCTCGAGTGGACCCTGGCTATTCTCCAGGCCGCCGAGGAGGCCAAGTCTCCGCTGATCCTTCAGTGCACCGCTGGTGCCGCTAAGTGGATGGGCGGTTTCAAGGTCTGCGCCGACATGGTCAAGGCTGCCGTCGAGGCCACGGGCGTTACCGTTCCCGTCGCCCTTCACCTCGATCACGGTTCTTACGAGGACTGCTTCAAGTGCATCGAGGCCGGCTTCACGTCCATCATGTATGACGGCTCTCACGAGGAGACCTTCCAGCTTAACCTCGACCGCACCAAGGAGCTCGTTGAGCTTGCCCACTCCAAGGGCATGTCCATCGAGGCCGAGGTCGGCGGCATCGGCGGCACCGAGGACGGCGTGACCTCCAGCGGCGAGCTCGCTGATCCTGCTGAGTGCAAGCAGATTGCTGACCTGGGCGTCGACTTCCTCGCCTGCGGTATCGGCAACATCCACGGCGTGTACCCTGCCGACTGGGCTGGCCTTTCCTTCGAGCGCCTGGGCGAGATCAAGGCTCAGACCGGCGACCTGCCCCTCGTCCTGCACGGTGGCACCGGCATCCCCGAGGATCAGATCAAGAAGGCCATCTCCCTGGGTATCTCCAAGATCAACGTCAACACCGATCTGCAGCTCGTCTTCGCCAAGGGTGTTCGCGAGTACATCGAGGCCGGCAAGGATCAGCAGGGCAAGGGCTTTGACCCCCGCAAGCTCCTCAAGCCTGGTCGCGACAACATCGTTGCCCGCACCAAGGAGCTCATGGAGGAGTTTGGCTCCGTCAACAAGGCGTAAGCGTCGCTAAACTTCCCGCCGGAAGCCCCGTCCCCCTACACTGTTTCCTTTGCGCTCACCTGGCTTCGCCAGAAGTCGCGCCAAGGAAACAGTTCCGGGAGACGGGGCTTCCTTCGTCTACAGCCGCAGGGTTACGAGTCTGAATTAAGAGGGCTATTGGCTTTGCCAGAAGTCGCGCGACGGAATCAGCTCCCGGGAAACGGTGCCTCCTTTGTTAACTCGCTACAGGGTTACTGGGCTAAATAATTTGCCCTGGCTTCGCCAGATGTCGCCCCAAGGAAACAGTTCCGGGGGACGGGGCTTCCTTCGTTTAACGCCGCAGGGTTACTGGGCTGAATTCATTTTTATAGGTACCGTTTATCAGTGTTGAGGGCTCCTCTATTGGGGCTTTCTTTTTTTATCTCGCTACAATGTGCCTCAAGGGTTCTAGTGACTTGGAGTTTGGTATGGCTGTTATTAATGTGCTGCCTTCGGATGGGAAGGTTATTGACGAGGGCCCTGTTGGTTGCTCTGTTGATGTTTGCTGTGATGATTTTCGCCATCTCGATATTGGGCTACCGCCTGAGATTCTTCGTCTTAAGGATGCCGGGTATTTGACGCAGGCTGTTGCTGCCTGCGATCGCCTTTTGGAGCAGAACCCCGAGCCTTCGCTGGCTGCTTGTGTTCGTGCCGAGCGGTATCGCATGCTCGAGACACCGCTTCATTTTTCGGTGTCGCGCGATCAGGCTATTGCGATGATTCGCGAGGAGTGGCCTGAGTTTACCGAAGAGCAGTTTGATGACCTGATTAATCGTAAGCGAATTGACTGGCGCTTTATCGATGGCGAGCTGTTTGTTCTCGATAACTTCCTCGATTCGCTTCGCGTGTACCCCAAGGAGGTTCCGGGCCTGCGTCCCGATTCTACGGACGGCGTCGCGCTGCGTAACCAGATGCTCAGGGAGATGGAGTCGCAGGGCGGGCTGTCTCGCACCATTACGCTTAAGGCATGCGTGTCTGTCCCCGGGGCTCTGGAGGGAGAGACTGTTCGCGCGTGGCTACCCGTTGCCGCCGCCTGTCGTCAACAGTCTCATATCGAGGTTCTCGATATGACGTCGGAGGGCACCGTTGCCTCTGAAAATGTTTCGGCTCGTACTGCCTCTTGGACATCTTCGACTGAACATTCATTCTCGGTGACCTATCGCTATCAAATCGATGCCGCCTATTGCGATATCTATGGTGGCGCGCTCCCATCGCATACGTGCATGGACACGCCACTGCCCGAGGACATTTCCGAGGACCGTCCGCATATTGCGTTTACGCCGTACCTGCGACAGTTGACGGAGCGTGTTGTTGACGGGCTCGAGGATCCGCTCGATCGCGCTCGTGCTATCTATGATTACCTGACACAGCATATCGACTATCGCTATCAGCCACCGTACCTGCTTTTGGGATCTATTGCCGACGACTGTGCGCATTCGCTCCGCGGCGATTGCGGCGTTATGGCACTCACGTTTATCACCATGTGTCGCATTGCCGGTGTGCCCGCCCGTTGGCAGAGTGGACTGTATGTTGCGCCTGATTCGGTGGGACCGCACGACTGGGCGGAGTTCTATACACCACAGACTGGTTGGCTTAACGCCGATGTCTCGTTTGGCTCCTCGGCACGCAGGATGGGGGAAGAGTGGCGTCGTCGTCACTACTTTGGCAATCTCGACCCGTGGCGTATGGTGGCCAACGATCGATTCCAGGCCGAGTTTGTGCCTGCTTTCGATGGTATGCGCGAGGATCCCTATGACAACCAGATGGGCGAAGTCTCGGTTAACGGACGCGGATGCCGTCGGCGCGAGATGCTCCGCACGGTCGAACTCATCGAAATGCTCGAAGTTCCATTTTCGGACTAATCGGTAGAAAGCTGTGATAAACTAACTCACGCATTACGTGCCCGAGTGGCGGAATTGGCAGACGCAGTGGACTCAAAATCCACCGTTGGCAACAACGTGCGAGTTCGAGTCTCGCCTCGGGCACCATACATGCAAGCGAGCGTTCAAGGGGGTCGAGGCCCCCTTTTTCGTGCCGAACTCGCGTGAGCGCGCGGAGCGTTAAGCAAACAGGCCTATGGCCTGTTTGTAGCGGAGCGTGGCGAGGGCGCCGTGCGCCCGAAGCCCGGGGCTTCGCGAAGCGAAGACCCTTCGAGTCTCGCCTCGGGCACCATACATGCAAGCGAGCGTTCAAGGGGGTCGAGGCCCCCTTTTTCGTGCCGAACTCGCGTGAGCGCGCGGAGCGTTAAGCAAACAGGCCTATGGCCTGTTTGTAGCGGAGCGTGGCGAGGGCGCCGTGCGCCCGAAGCCCGGGGCTTCGCGAAGCGAAGACCCTTCGAGTCTCGCCTCGGGCACCATACATGCAAGCGAGCGTTCAAGGGGGTCGAGGCCCCCTTTTTCGTGTACGTAATGTGATAACGCGCGGTACGTGTTATTATTCGCAAGGCGTTGTTCCCGCAATGCCCTAAAGAGGAACCCGAGGGTTCCCACCTTTTGGCGCCAATGAGCAGCTGACTGGTCATACAACCTAGATTCCCTTCCTCATACCGAGGATGTCTATGTGTACGACCTGGTTGCAAAGAAGCGCCGGGTTATTTTTTTATGAATGGAGGTAGGGAAAATAGCTAAGTCTGATGACACCCGCATCAACGACGAGATCACTGCATCTTCGTGCCGTTTGATTGGCGTCGATGGCTCTCAGCTCGGCCTGTTCGCCATCCGCGATGCCCAGCGCGTCGCCGACGATCAGGGTCTCGACCTGGTCGAGATCGCTCCCAACGCGGAGCCGCCGGTCTGCAAGGTCATGGACTACGGTAAGTTCAAGTACCAGCAGGCCATGAAGGCCAAGGCCGCTCGTAAGAACCAGTCCAAGGTCGAGGTCAAGGAAATGAAGTTCCGACCCAAGATCGACGTTGGCGATTACGAGACCAAGAAGGGCCACGTTCTGCGTTTCCTCAAGAAGGGCGCACGCGTTAAGATCACCATCATGTTCCGCGGCCGTGAGATGGCTCACCCGGAGCAGGGTCTTAACGTTCTCGAGCGTCTCGCCGAGGATCTCAAGCCTTACGCTACGGTCGAGTCCAAGCCTAAGATGGAAGGCCGTAACATGCTTATGCTGCTCGCCCCGATTAAGGGCGCCTTTGATGAGGATAAAGCGGCAAGCGATACCAAGTAACTAGTGTTCTGTAACCGATTAAGGAGTATTTCATGCCTAAGATGAAGTCCCACAGCGGCACCAAGAAGCGTTTCCGCAAGACTGGTACCGGCAAGCTTATGCGCGCCAAGGCTTTCAAGAGCCACATCCTGAGCAAGAAGTCCACCAAGCGTAAGCGTGGCTTCCGTCAGGAGACCGAGATCGCCGCTGCCGACCGCAAGGTCATCAAGTCGCGTCTCGCCTAAGTTCGCGTTCCCGTTTTTCGTTTTACCGTCTAGGAGTTGATAGAACATGGCACGTATTAAGCGCGCTGTTGCCGCCAAGAAGAAGCGCCGTACCGTTATGCACCGTGCGAAGGGTTACTACGGTGCCGCTTCGCGTACTTACAAGCATGCTAAAGAGCAGGTCCAGCACTCCCTGCAGTATCAGTATCGTGATCGCCGCAACAAGAAGCGCGAGATCCGCTCTCTCTGGATCACCCGCATCAACGCTGCCGCTCGCCTGAACGACATCTCTTACTCTCAGTTCATGCACGGCCTGAAGGTTGCCGGTATCGAGCTCGACCGCAAGGTCCTGGCTCAGATGGCTTACGAGGACATCGAGTCCTTTAACGAGCTGGCTGCCATTGCCAAGAAGGCTCTCGAGGCCTAATAGATTCTGTTGAATCGCTAGGGGAGTGTCGCACTGTGCGCGGCGCTCCCTCTTTTTATCTAAAGCGCTGGTTTATATAGCAAAAGCGCGGGTAGATAGACACTTACAGGTGACCGATCTTTATATATCTCTTAACCGAAGGGTCATCATCTGATACGTGCGGTCTTGCTGCACTCGACTTTCTACTTCCAATATAGAAAGCCATAGATTGTGTAGGACTTGTGAAGAGTGGAATTGACGTCCCACACGGCTTCGCGGTCTGGCAATATATCTCCTTGCCGCGCGGCCCGGTCGAACCGGGAACCGGCGCAGGCGTGCACCTTGAGAACCGGATACTGCGAGGATGGACACTTACTTCAGTGTCGCATCCGGGCAGACATCGAACCATTTGAAATGGTCTAACTTGGA
>CABSNX010000062.1 GCA_902479205.1 uncultured Collinsella sp.
TCGTGGGCTCGGAGATGTGTATAAGAGACAGCAAACGCACCGATCACGGGCAGCGCTTTAACCTCGCCGGTAACGGAAACGGACGAGACGCCGCCCGCATCGGCCCGACCAAGCTCGATATCCCACGACAGGGGCCCGCCGGCATGGAAAATCGAAACGTCGGGAACCGCGGCAAGACGGCGGCGGGCAAACTCCTTAATATCCTCGTCATCCCCCACCGTCGTCGTGGTCATGAGCCGCGCGGTCTCGGCGGCGGCAGACTCCATGACCGCGCGTGTATAGAGCAGGCACACCGGCTGCAGCGCCAACAGGACGAGCGTCAGAAACGTCGGCAGTAGGAATGCCGCCTCGACCGTAGACTGCGCCCGGTCCTCGCGCGTGACATCAATAGAGCACGATGTCCTTAGCACCCGCAGCAGCGTCGACAACCGATGTCGAGGTGACGCCGTGAGACGCCGTCCTCTCGACCAGCGCCGCCAAGCGCCCATCGGCACCGGCACGCCAAAGCCCTGCGATCGCCAGCACGATGGAAAGCAGTGCCACCGTGACGATGGCGTATTCGACCGTTGCCTGGGCAGATTCCTCACGCAGGACATCATGCATTTCACGACCCCTCCTTTGAGTTCATTGTCTGCGGGGTCAGGCGGACCACGCGCAGACGACACGAAGTATCACCAGCATCCGCGGCAACCGTCACCATATCGACCCAGCCGCGTCCGTCACGCACGATGGCGCCCCACACGTTGCCCTTGATGTCAAGATAGCCGCTCAGAGCAAGTTGTGCCGTGGGCACCTCGCGATAGGCACGCAGCATATCCGCCGCCGCTTCGGTCATCGGTCGGCACTCGGACCATGCGAGACGAACAGCGACGGCATTGTTTGCAGATGAACCCGTTGCAGCGTCCGCTCGCTCGTCGAGTGCTTGCAAGAACGTTTGCGCCGTGACGGCGGCATTCGCATCGGCCGCGTCTCGCGCATCGTCTATTTGAGACGCCGCAGCCGAACCCGATCCCGCATCCGCGGCAGCCCCTAAACGTTGTTGCCGTGCTGCGTTAAGCCCCCAAACCGCCACTGCCACCGCCACGACCGCACAGGCGAGCACCAGCAACGCGCCGACGGGACGGGCGCCCTCTACAGGCTGTTGATGCCCTCGCTGATAGCGCTCCATAGATCTTGGACCTTGCCCTTAAATGCGACGATGGCAATGATGGCGATCACCACGAGCACACCGACCAGGATGGCGTACTCGGTGGTGCCCTGCGCGCTCTCCTCCCGCAGCAGTTCCTCGGCACGCTGGCGAGCGTGAATTGACTGGCAAAACGCCCAGCTCCAGACCTTGCCAGCAACGTCAGTCATCGTATTCATGTATTCCTCCCTACATCATCCCGCCTGCTCCCAGCAGCGGGCCCAATATGGACAGAAGCAACGCCGGCAAGATGAGCGTGCCGGTGGGAATCAGCAGCTTGACCGGCGCGCGCTCGATCTCGCGCTCGACCGCGGCGCGATGGGCCGCGCGAATCTCGCGACTTTGAGCCGCCAGCGTCTCGGCAAGCGGGGCACCGAGGGCAAGCGCCTGCCCCGCTGTGATGGCAAAGGTCTCGAGCGCCCGCACATCCAGGTCGCGCGCGGCCGCCAGAAGCTCGTCCTCGCGCGTCCCCACGCCCACCTGCCACGCCATGCAGGCTCGCTCAAGGCGGATCGCCAACGTCGATCGGCGATTGGCGCAAAAAACCTCAAGCGCCGCATCGAACGAAAGGCCGGCCGAAAGCCCCAGACGCACCACGTCGATCATCTCGGACACCTCGCCAAGCGACACCTGCGCCGTACCACCCGTGCCGAGCATGCCCTTCAACCGTGTTACCAGGACATCGGTCACCAAGCGGGCAGCCGCGACAACCAGCAGCGCCTCGCATTTGCAGACCTGGGCGATCTTGCATGCGTCCGCACGATTGAGCCCCGTCGCGACAAACACGCTGAGCGCGCACAGGCATGCCGCGACCCCGACCAGGGCGCTCATAGCTCCACCCGCATAATGCGCCGGATAACCACCAGCGCGACGGCGTTGAGGGCAAGTCCCAGTACCACGGCACCGGCACCCGCCGGCGTTGCAAGGCCGCGGCGAAAGTCGGCCGAAAGCAGCGCCAGCACCGCGCACATACCCGCCGGCATCGCCGAGACCATGTGTGCCGACATACGAGCCTGCGATGTCTTGACGTCCAAGCGGCGCTTGAGCTCAATGCGCTCCCCCACCATGCTCGACGCCTCGGACAACAGGTCGGCAAGCGGGGCACCGGTTCGCTGCGACACCTTAAGCGCCAAGGTGACAAGCGAAAGGCCGGGGGCATCGATACGGTCGAGTAGGTCATCCAACGCATCAGTCGCCGAGACGCCGCAGTCGATCGCCGCCGCCACGCGCAAAAACTCGGTATGCACCGGCTCTTGCGCGTGAGTTCCCACAAACCTCATGCCCTGGGCCAGCGAATGACCCGAGGCGAGCGACATAGAGAGCGCCGTAAAGGCCTCGGGCATGGCTTCTTCCACATCGTGTTGCTCGCGGCGACGGTCGAAGGTGTCGCGAGCGGCGCCTACGCCAAACGGTGCGAGCAGCCCCAGGACAAAGCCGATGGGCGACAGCGATACGACAGTCAGGACAATGCCGCAGACACCACTCGATAGCAGCAAGCATGCCAGGCGCGCCTCGTCATCCTCGATAACAAGGCCAAGGCGATGTGCTGGAACCAGCGCCGCCCAGGAGCGGGCAATCTTTTTTAGCAGGTCGTTTTCTACCAACTCGCGCGGCAGCTTCTCGACCACCGACTCAAGCGCATGACTGACCAGTTCCGCCGGCGGCACGCGCGACACACGAGGCTCCGCCCCGCACGCCACCGCGGCAGAAAGCCCTGTCAAGCCCCCTACGACGAGGGGCACAACGATCTCCATTCGTCCACCTCCTCTTGTGTGAGCGTTCCCGAGCGCAGGCCCTCCGCGATAAACGGAGGCTCGCGATCGAGCGTCCAGGTGCGCGCGGCGGCATCGAACGTCACGTAGCGCTCAAGCTCCACGCCGCCTGACGTGCCGCGTCGCACCCCCGAATAGGAGGACACGAAACGCCTGCCGTCCGCATGACGCTCGGACATCACGATGCCGTCGAGCGCCATGGCAATCTGCTCCTCGATAAGCTCGCTCGGCAGATCGATGCCATAGCGCGCAAGCAGCGTCAAACGCACCACGGTCTCCTGCTCGGTGCCCGCATGAAGCGTGGTGAGCGATCCGTCGTGCCCGGTGTTCATGGCCTGCAGCATGTCGCAACATTCCGCACCGCGCACCTCACCCACCACAATACGGTCGGGACGCATGCGCAGGGCGTTGGTCACCAGATCGCGGATTGTCACCGCGCCCTCGCCCTCAATTGAAGCCTCGCGCGCCTCCAGGCGAACCACATGCGGGTGATGCGCAAACTTGAGCTCGGCGGAGTCCTCGATCGTCACGATGCGCTCGCCGGTGGATATCTCGCACGACAGCGCGTTGAGCAGCGTGGTCTTGCCCGATCCCGTGCCACCCGCAACCGCCAGATCTTGACGCAGCGACACCGCACACGACAGAAGTTGCGCATACCAAAGCGGCAGCGACCCCAGGCCCACAAGCTCGTCCAACGAACAGATGCGATCTGAGAACTTGCGGATGGTGAGGATTGGTCCATCAATCGCCACGGGCGGGATCACCGCGTTGACGCGATAGCCCGTCTTGAGGCGGGCGTTGACAATGGGGCTGCGCTCGTCGATGCGCCTGCCCAGCGGCGAGATGATGCGATCGATGAGCACGCGGATCTGCTCGTCATCCTCAAATGCATGCTCGATGGGATATAAGACGCCGCCGCGTTCAAAGAAAGCCGAGCGGCAACCGTTGACCATGATCTCGGTGACGGTGTCGTCCTCGATGAGCGGCTGCAGCGGGCCCAGGCCCACCACGTCGTCCAAGATCTCGTCGATGATGATCTCGCGCTCGGGCGTCGCCAGGTCGCCCGGCTCCTCCACGTTGAGCGCCGCCTCCACCGCAGGACGCAATTCCGAGCGGGCGCGCGCCGGATCGATGTATGCGCTGATACGCGCCACCTCGTCATAGCCCATGCGGTCCATCACGGCGCGCTTGGTGCGGCGCTTGACGGCACGGTGGCGCCCCGCATCAACAGGCGCCGCCGCCGCGGCCGCACCGGCTTCCTTAATCCTTGTTTGCAAGCTCATCGCGAATCACCCTCGCGCGACCAGGGAAGACGGATACGTGGGCGCTCGGTGCGCGTCGCGCGGTCGGTGACCATGTCACTCCAGGGACCGACGGCGCAGCCCAGCTCCACGAGCATCTCGCGCGTGGCTTCGCGCACGCTGGTGGCAAAAGCGCTGGTCTGGCCCACCGCCTCGTCAGCACGGCCGAATGCCATGAGCGCCGTCAAGTCCTGCCCGCCGTCGGCGATGCGAATCTTGGAGCTCAACGCGCAGGCAATCTCAAAGCGCATGGCGACATCCTCGTCGGCGCCGCGCGCGCCAAACCGGTTGAATACGGCGCTCATGCGCGTACGCGGCACGCCCACACGGCTCGCCAACTCGATGACGCGTGCCGCGGACGTCGCAGACGACACCGATGGATCGCCCACGACCAGGCAGCGGTCGCTCGCCGCCACCGCGGCCGCCACGGCGTCGCCCCAAAAGACCGAGGTGTCGACAAGCACCACGTCGGATTCGTGGCGCAAGACATCGAGCAACAGCTCCACCGGACGCGCCATGAGCTCGGCCTGTTCGGGCGCGGCGACCGGACCCCAAAGCGTGACGCCCGGGGCCACGCGCATCGAGGCGGCCACGATGTCCGATTCGGCAAGTGCGCCCGCAGCCGATGGCTCGATAAGCGTCGCCATGTCATGCGGGGCATCGGCACCCAACAGGTCGTAAAGGTTTCCAAACATCAGGTCCAAGTCGAGCACGGCGGCACGCAGGCCCAGCAGCGACGCCGCGTGCGCCATGGTGGCGACGATCGTCGACTTGCCGCAACCGCCCGAACCCGAGACGGCGCAGACAACCGGGGCTCGATGCGCCGGGGCGGCGGCATCCGCCGGCGGCGTGGGGGCAGGCGGCGCCGACACGGGCGGCAACGTTCCCGTCTCCCCGGCAGCGCTCATATGCTGCGCCCAAGCCGGCATGGCAGGTTGATCGGCCCGCGGGGCCGAGTCTGGAGACTTCACGGCCGCATCGGCACGAACATTGTCGTTCCCGGCAAGCCCCTCAACCTCGTCGAGCTCATCGACCAGGCTCACGCCATGCACGCATCCCATATCTACAGCCAAAAGATCCTCGCCATACGGCACCGGCTCTCCGACTTCATCGTATGCAAGGGGGTCCCGGGGACACCGACCATGCTCGGCTTCCGCTTTTCCACAATCATCAACACGCGGGCCTCTTGTAGCGCGAGGCGCCCCGGGTTCCCTATCAACAAAAGCATCGGGCTCAATCGTCAGACACCGGTCGTAATCAACCGTTCCCTCGCCCGCGCGCCCGTTGCCGCATATGCTGCGCGCAGCGATAACCTCGGTCGCCCCCGCGCGAAACAGCCCCTCGATATCCGAAGGATCGAGCGTCTCTATCAGTACGACCACGCGGCTCACACGGCCCTCGGCCGTCAGGCGTGCAACAGTCTTTCGCACGTCTTCGGCATCGAACAGGGCTGCCGCGATAATCGCCGCCCCGCGACGCGACGGAAACGCCCGCGCCATGGACACCAGCCCATCCAGGTCGCCCACGCGAAGCACCTGCGCGCCCGCATCGCGACCCTCGACTTCCCGCTGCAGCAATCCGTAATCACCACACGCGCAGCATGCAAGCCAGATCGCCTTCATCACTCGTCGCCTCCGCTCTTTTTGCCGCGCACCGTGGCGGGAATCGTCAAACTGACCGTCCCCTTGCCCGAGGCCCCCAGCAATTCCTTAACGTCTTCGGGGTCGGCCGCCAGCGTCACCCATTCGATCTTGCCTTCACGCGTGGCGCCGGCATCTTCGCTGGTATCGATTACGCGCGCGCCGCACAGCCGATCGGTCACGCCGTCCTTTTGCACGTACACGTCCACGTAGCTGCCCACGCCCGTGGCGCCCCCGACCGAATGCTCGGCATCGACCGCCACCGAAACGGCGACCTTGCCTTTGGGCACCTCGAGCGTGTGGGTTTCGGCCTTGGTGTAGACATCGCAAATCACGGCATTTTTAGGGATGCGCGAGGTCGTCACGTCGCCGCGCACCTGGCGCAGCTCGGTCGCCGCATCGCGCGGCAACAGGCTCGCCAGCCATTCCTGGGTTATGACATTGGTCTCGTCGAGGGTCTCGCCCACATCGATATCACGCGCCGCGACGCACACCTCGACGCGATCGCCGCCATACTTGGCCAGCGTCTCGGCCTGGACCTGCTCAGCCTGCGAGCGAATCGACGATGCGTAGACCATGCAGAGCAGCGCGGCGAGCACACCCGCGATTAGACTGATGGCGATGCGCTTGCTCTTGTTCACGGCCGCTCCTCTCAAGGTGGCACCGGGCGGATGCCCGTAGCACCATTGTCCGAGCGGGCAAGCAGCAAAACGGTGCGATCGCGATCTTGGTTTTGAGTGTCAAACCAATTGCCGACCAAAAGCTGACCGGCCCGTCAAGCTCGTGGCAAGGTTTTGGTCAGCACGTCAGCAAAACGCACGTTTAGGGGCGCATCGGCAATAAAAAAGCCGCCTCCCGTACCATTGGGAGACGGCTGTCATAGGTAGATTCAATTACAGATGGACATCGGGATCGAGCATCTGAGCACTCACACGCATGGATGACGCCAGGTTTTGGAACGTCTCCAGGCGCAGGCTGTCGATTTGCCCGGCATCCTCGGCCTCGCGAACGGCGCAGCCCGGTTCGTGGGTATGCGTGCAGTCGCCAAACCGGCACGCACGCGACGCCTCGACGATCTCGGGAAACGCGCGTGCCAAGCCCCGCTCATGCCCCACGAGCGGCAGACTGCGCAGGCCCGGCGCGTCAGCAATAACGCCGGCTTCGCCCGGCAGCGCCACCATCACGCGCGCGACCGTGGTGTGGCGACCCTGGTCATCGCGCTCACGTACGCCGCCGGTCGCCAACGTATCGTGACCCAGCAGCGCATTGAGCAGCGTCGACTTGCCGGCACCCGATTCACCCAGGATCATGGCGCAGCTCCCGGCGGGAACGCAGGCGCGAACCTCGTCCAGGCCACGGCCCTCGGCAGAGGATGTCACGATTACGCGCACGTCCGGACCCACCAAGCGGTGCACGCGGTCCAGATCGCGCTCGAGCTCGGCGGCCTCGCAACGGTCGGCCTTGGTGAGCACCACCACCGGCTCGGCATCGCAGTCGAGTGCCAGCACCAGCGAGCGCGCCACGCGGTCGAGCAGTACCTCGCCGGCGCCGAGCGCCTGCACGATCAGCACGCTATCCACGTTGGAGCAAAGCACCTGACGCTCGCCGCGAGCGCGTCCGCGCCAGCGCTCAAAACTCGTGCGGCGTGGCAGCACGCACTCGATCACGCCCATGTTGTGCCCGGGCGCACGACGCACCGCCACGCGGTCGCCCACGGCGGGCAGCAGAACCTCGTCCTCGCCACGCGACTTGGCAAACCCCACGGCATGCTCGGCACGAAAGGTGTCATCGGCAGCCGCCACCAGCGGAAACCCACGATCCAGGCGCACCACGGCACCAAGCTGCATCTGCTCGGGCTCCTCTACCTGGGCGCAAAAGTTGTCAAATGCCGCCCGCTGAGCATCATCGACCGGCAGGTCGTCGAACGCCGGAACATCCTGCAGCGCGTCGAGTCCCGGCACGCTTGCCAGCAGCTCCTCGGCAGACGCGGGGGCCTCGGTCGCAAGCTTCCGACGACGATCGCGCTTAGCCCGCGCCCCCGTCGTCTTTTTCTTCGCCTTAGCCTTAGCCCTGCCCACAAGCGCCTCCCAGCACCACAAATCACAACTGAGCAGGTATTTTAAATCAAAAAGAGCTGGCCGGGCAAAGCCCGACCAGCTCACATACTTTCCCTCAGCCAATGGTCCCGAGAGGCTATCCGAAGGCCCGACGCCGGGAGGGGTTTCTTCTGAGCGATCCCGCAGCGCGAAGCGCGAGGACCAGCGAAGAAGAAACCCCGCAGGCGGTCGGGCCGGCGGGAAGGATGGCCTTTCGACCTACTCTTTCTCGACCGCGCGCATGATCGCCTTGTAGATCTCCATCAGCGGGATGATCAGGAAGGCAAGGCCCAGCGCGGCGATAACGCCCTTGAGCTCAAGCGTCACGGGGCCAAAGAACATCTCGGCAAGCGTCGGCTGCACGGTTACGATCACCGTCAGCACCAGCGCCAGCGCGGCAGAGGCCCACAGCCACTTGTTCTGCTTCTTCATGCTAAACAGCGACGCACGACGGCTGCGCATATTGAAGCAGTGGAAAATCTCGACCATGTTGAGCGTGATGAAAGCCATCATCACGCCTTCCTCGTCGGCATTGCCGGCGATCATATCGGCGATGTGGATGTAGCCCATGTCAAAGTACACGCCCACAAAGAAGCTCGCCAGCACCAGCACAGTGATGATCAAGCCCTGGACCACGCAGTCCAGGCCCATATTGCCGGCAAAGACACCATCCTTGGCGTTGCGCGGCTTGCGCTTCATGATGTCGCCCTCGGCATCCTCCATGCCCAGCGCGAGCGCGGGGAAGCAGTCGGTGACCAGGTTCACCCACAGCAGCTGCACCGGCTGGAAGATGGTGAAGCCGATGAGCGTGGCGATAAACACCGAGAAGACCTCGGCAAGGTTGGCCGAAAGCAGGAACTGGATGACCTTGCGGATGTTGTCGTAGATGCGACGGCCCTCTTCGCAGGCACCGATGATGGTGGCGAAGTTGTCGTCGGCAAGCACCATGTCGGCGACGTTCTTGGTGACGTCGGTACCGGTGATGCCCATGCCAACGCCGATGTCGGCGCGCTTGATGGACGGGGCATCGTTGACGCCGTCGCCCGTCATGGCCACGATCTGGTCGCGCGACTTCCAGGCCTCGACGATGCGGGTCTTGTGCTCGGGCTGGACGCGAGCGTACACGCCGTAGTCCTCGATGTGCGCGTCGAGCTCCTCGTCGCTCATGCGATCGAGATCGGCACCGGTGATGGCATGGCTGCGATCGGTGACGATTCCCAGCTGCTTGGCAATGGCCACGGCGGTGTCGATATGGTCGCCCGTGATCATGACGGTGCGAATACCGGCATCATGGGCCTCGCGGATGGCGTCGGCGACCTCGGGGCGGACAGGGTCAATCATGCCGGACAGGCCGCAGAAGACCAGGTCGTGCTCGAGCGCAGCGGGGCTGCAGTCTGCCGGAACCTCGGTGTAGGTGCGGCTTGCCAGCGCCAGCACGCGCAGGGCCTCGTCGGCCATGGCCTTGTTGGCGGCCACGAGCTCGGCACGACGCTCCTCGGTCAGGGGGACGACCTTATCGCCCTCGTAGATGTGGGTGCACAGGCCGATCACCACGTCGGGCGCGCCCTTGGTGTACTGCTCGTACTCGCCGTCCAGGGTCTCGACGACCACGGACATCATCTTGCGGCCCGAGTCGAACGGGGCCTCGCCCACGCGCGGGTGCTCGGCATTCAGGCCAGTGAGACCAGCCTTGCCGGCATCGTTGACGAGCGCGCACTCAGTCGGCTCGCCCACGGCCTCGCCCAGCTCCTCGTCCCACTGGGCATCGGAGCACAGGGCCATACCGGCCAGGAACTTCTCCTTAGGCGCGGCGAGCTCGTGCTTGACGACGGTCATCT